>JAFDWP010000282.1 GCA_018268435.1 Actinomycetota bacterium | reverse complement strand
GTCCTGAGGGCGGATCGCGGGGTCGAAGTCGCCGATGGCGAGGCCGGAGGGGAGAACGTCGGTCATGGGATCAGCCTAGGCGGCAGTGCCCGGTCCCCGAGCGAGCGCAGCGAGACGAAGGGCCGCGCCCGGTCCCCGAGCGAGCGCAGCGAGACGAAGGGCCGCGCCCGGTCCCTGAGCGAGCGCAGCGAGACGAAGGGCCGGCGGCGCCTGCCGATCAGCCCCGCCGGAACCAGCGCCGCTTCGGTGCCGAATCCGGTCCCTGAGCAAGCGCAGCGAGACGAAGGGCCGCGCCCGGCGCCTGCCTGCGCTCGTGCCACGCGCGGACCTCCGCATCCACGTCGCGCGGCTTCGTGACCACCGGCGGACCCCCGAGCAGCTGACGCCGCGCCTCGACGACCCGGCGGTTGAAGTCCTCCAGGACGGCCCGGACGTCGGTCTCGCGGTGCAAGGAGTCGAGCTGTGCCTCAAGCTCGCGGTCCTCGACCCGCAGCATGAGCGCGGGCGGGCCGAGCCCGGTGAGGTTCTCGCGCTCGATCGTGCGCCGGATCCACCAGTCCGGATCGTGATGATCGCCGAGTCCGGGGATGGGCTTGCCGGCGCCGGGCAGGTTCTCGAACTGGCCCTGCCGGATCGCGACCTGGATCGCGGTCTCGACGATCGCGGGCAGGGTCTCGGCGTTCAGTGTGGACGGCGGGGCCTTCGGCTCCGCGGGCGTGCCGCCCAGCAGGCGTTCGGCATGCGATCGCCGCCTGTTCTCGTCTGTCATGGCACTCCTCCGGTTCGCGTCGCACCTCGGGTGCGTCCAGACTACGGCGGGCCGGCCCGGTCCCTGAGCGAGCCCAGCGAGACGAAGGGCCGGCCCGGTCCCTGAGCGAGCTCAGCGAGACGAAGGGCCGGTGCGCCTCACCGCCTGCCCTCGTCCGTCCTCCACAATCGCGGATCCTGACGCGTTCTCCACAGTTGTGATTCATCCCCTGATCTGGACTTCGAATGTCGGTGGCCCCCGGTTGAATGGAGGCATGACATCGACCGCCACACCGCTTCTCGAGCAGCTGGACGAGCTGCTCGAGCGGGTGTGCGCGTCGACCGAGATGGAGTCGGGGTTCGACGGCATGCCCAGCGCGGATCTGGTCTCCGCAGCGCAGATCCTGGGCAGCGTGCGCCGGCGGCTGGATGCGGTGATCACGACGCTGACCGGCCAGATCGCCGACCGTGATCTGCGGCTCGCCGCCGACCGGGTTTCTCCGTCGGCGGGCTGCCGCGATGCGACGGAGCTGCTGCGGCGCGCGCTGCGCACCGATGTCGGCACGGCGCGTCAGTTCGTGCGTGCCGCCCGCGTCACGCACCGGGAGGTGCAGCTGTCCACCGGCGCGCTCGCGCCCGCCCGCTACCCGGCGCTCGCCGATGCGCTGCGCGAGGGGGCGCTGTCGGTGCCGGGGCTCCTCGCCGCGACCGGCCCCGTCGAGCGCTCCGGAACCCGCATCACCGCCGACGAACGGGACGCCGTGGACGGGCTTCTCGCGGCGACCGCCCGCGGTCTGGACCTTCCCGACGAGCACGGCCGCCCGGGCCCCGCACCCTCGACCGATGAACTCGCCGACCACGCCCGTGCGCTGATGCTCGTCCTCGACCCCGACGGCGCCGAGCCCGACGATGCGGCGGCGGAACAATCCCGCGGCTTCTGGATCGGGCGCCGGCACGACGGCACGCATCCGTTCGGCGGCCACCTGCTCCCCGAAGCCGCAGGACTGCTGCAGCGCCTGTTCGACGCCCTCAACAACCCCGCCGCGGCGTCCTCCCGCACGCTCGGCCGGGTCTCGTTCGCGCCCGCCGACGACACCGGCACGGATCCGGATCTGCTCGACGGGTTGCCCGCGCCGGAAGACCTTCGCACCCCGATGCAGCGCAACCACGACAACCTCGTGATGATCCTGCAGGCCGCAGCCGCCTCCGGGGGCATGCCCGACCTGGGCGGAGCCGCTCCCACGCTGGTCGTCTCCGTCACCGCAGACGACTACGCCTCCGGCCGAGGGCGGGCGTTCATCGAAGGCACCCGCGACGATGTGCCGCTGTCCGTGGCGCGGCACACCGCCTGCGCCGGCGGGATCCAGCGCGTCCTGTTCGACGAGCGCGGGCAGATCGTGTCCATCGGCACCACCGCCCGCATCTTCACCGCCATCCAGCGCCGGGCGATCATCCTCCGCGACCGGGAATGCGTGATCCCCGGCTGTCACACCCCCGCCGCCTGGTGCGAGCTCCACCACGTCCAGGAGCACTCCCAGGGCGGCCCCACCCACACCAGCAACGGGGTCGCGCTCTGCTGGCACCACCACCGGACGCTCGAGACCTCCGGGTGGCAGATCCGCATGCGACACGGCGTCCCCGAGATCCGCGGGCCGCACTGGTGGGATCCCCATCGCGGATGGCACCGCCCGCGCATGCACAACCCCGACCACGCCCGGCGACTCCTCGCCGACGCCCTCGCCCCACCCGGCTGATGGCCCGACCCCGAGAGCGTCCTCGAGAGCGCCACCGCAGGAGACCGTGTCCCCCGACACCCCTAGGCTCGTACGGTGCCCCCCGAGACCCCGACCGCGAACCCGAACCCGGGAGAACCGCGCCCGAACCCGGGAGAACCGCGCCCGAACCCCGGTGAACCGCGCCCGAACCCGGGCGAACCCCGGTCGCGCCCGGGCGATCCCCGCCCGCGCTCGGCGCCGACCCTGAACCGCGAGATCATCCGTCTCGCGGTGCCGGCGCTCGGCGCGCTCGTGGCGGAGCCCGCGTTCCTCATGGTCGACGCCGCGCTGGTCGGACACCTCGGCACCACCCCCTTGGCGGGGCTCGGCATCGCATCCGCGATCCTGCAGACCATCGTCGGGCTGATGATCTTCCTCGCCTACTCCACGACACCGGCCGTGGCGCGGCGGTTCGGGGCCGGCGAGCACGGCGACGCGGTGTCGGTCGGCATCGACGGCATGTGGCTCGCCCTCGGCCTCGGGGCGATCCTCGCCGTTGTCGGGTCCCTGCTGACCCCCGCCGTGATCCCGCTGTTCGGCGCAAGCCCCGAGGTCGCCACCCAGGCCGCGGCGTACCTCGCACCCTCCATGTGGGGTCTACCCGCCATGCTCGTCGTCTACGCGGCGACCGGCTTGCTGCGCGGCATGCAGGACACCGTCACCCCGCTCTGGATCGCGGGCATCGGCTTCGCCGCGAACGCGCTGCTGAACGCCCTCTTCATCTACGGATTCGGCTGGGGCATCGCCGGATCCGCGTTCGGCACCGTCGTCGCCCAGTGGGGCATGGTCGGCGCCTACGTTCTCGTGATCGGGCGCCTGGCCCGCCGGCACGAGGCGTCGGTC
>JAFDWP010000281.1 GCA_018268435.1 Actinomycetota bacterium | reverse complement strand
GGGCTGCTGGCGTGGTGGCGCCGACCGCACAACGCCACCGGGGTGCTGCTCGTCATCGGCGGCATCGCGCTGTTCCTCGCCGGACTCGCGAACCTCGGGATCGACGAGCTGACCGTGCTCAGCGCGGTCTTCGCCACGAGCCCGCTCGCGATGACCGTGCACCTGCTGCACGCGTTCCCGTCCGGGCGCCTGCGCGGCCGGCTGTCGATCACCACCGTGGTGCTCGCCTGGATCGCCTGCCCCGTGTTCGAGACCGTCGTCGTCACCCTCAGGGCCACGGGATCGGCGGCCCTGCCGATCGTCACGGAGACGCAGAAGGTGCTGGGGATCGCCGTGATGGTGCTCACGGCGATCGTGCTGGCCCGGCGACTGGTCGTCGCCGACCCGGAGCATCGCCGCGTGCTGGGCCCGCTGTTCGGCTACGGCATCGTCGCGGTGCTGCTGCTCGCGTTCGCCCCCACGATCGTCCGCGTGCTGCAGTGGGATCCGATGATCGGCGGCGTCACGCAGCTCTTCGTGTCGGCGGCCGTGCCCGTCGCCTTCCTGCTGGGCGTCCTGCTCGGCGGATTCCGCCGCACCGGCGAGTTGGAGCCGCTGAGCGCCTGGCTGGGCATCACGGGCGCGGGCGGTCCGGCGGTCGCCCGCGCCCTGGCCCGCACGCTCGGCGACGACTCGCTTCGCGTCGTGTACTGGTCCGAGGAGCGCGGCGAGTATGTCGACGACACGGGCGGTCCGGTCGATCCGGCGCAGCGCGGCCCCGACCGCGGCTGGTGCGAGATCCGGGTGGAGTCCCGGCTCGTCGGCGCGATCGTCTACGACACGCGCCTGACCGCGGATCCGGCCCCGGTGCGACGCGCGGGTGACGTGCTGGCCCTCGCGATCGACCGGGAGCGCCTCACCGCCGAGCTGCTCGCGAGCAACGAGGCCCTCACCCAGTCGCGGATCCGGCTCGTCGAGACCGCCGACCGCGAGCGCTCCCGCATCGCCCAGGACCTGCACGACGGGATCCAGGTGCAGCTCGTGCTGCTGGCCCTCAGCGCGCAGACCATCGCGAATGCGCCGGGCGCGGACCCCACCACGCGCGAGGCCTCGGCGGCCCTGCGGCGCGGCATCGACCAGGCCGCCGCCGACCTGCGCCGCCTGGTGCACAACGTGCTCCCGGTCACCCTCACCGAACGCGGGCTCACCGCCGCAGCGGAGGACCTCGTCGACCGCCTCGCGATCCCGGCCACCCTGGAGACCGACATCGACGATGCGGAGATCTCCTCCACGACCGCACACACCGCGTACTTCATCATCGCGGAGGCGCTGACGAACACGGTCAAGCACTCGAAGGCGACCTGGGTGCGCGTGACGATGCACGCCGACGGGGGCCGGCTGCGCATCTCCGTGCGCGACAACGGGATCGGCGGGGCGAGCGTGGATCGCGGAGCGGGCCTGCACGGCCTGCTCGACCGCGTGGACGCGCTGGGCGGCAGCCTGCGGCTGCGCTCGGAGCGGGGACACGGCACGGAACTGGGGGTGGATCTGCCATGCGGGTGATCATCGGCGAGGACGAGGTGCTGCTGCGCGAAGGCCTGCGGCATCTGCTCGCGCAGGACGGCTTCGACGTCGTGGCCGCCGTCGGCGACGCGGAGGCGCTGCTCGAGCAGGTGGAGCTGCTGGATCCGGATCTCGTCATCACCGACATCCGGATGCCGCCGACGCACACCGACGAGGGGCTCATCGCCGCCCTGCGCATCCGCGAGGCGCACCCCGGACTCCCGGTCGTTGTGCTGTCGCAGTACGTGCAGCGTCGCTACGCCACCGAGCTGCTCGACCAGGACGGCGGCGGCTTCGGGTACCTGCTCAAGCAGCGCATCGCCGACGTCACCACCTTCACCGCCGACCTGCGCCGGGTGGCCGCCGGCGGCACCGCCCTGGATCCGGAGGTCGTGGCGGTGCTCGTCACCCGCGCGAGTCGGGCGAGCGGGGCCGTCGGATCCCTGACCCCGCGCCAGCTCGAGGTGCTCGCGCTCATGGCGGAGGGGCGCAGCAACGCGCGGATCGCCGCCGACCTGTTCCTCACCGAGAAGGCGGTGGTGCAGCACACCTCGCACATCTACACGGCGCTCGGGCTGCCGGTCGACGGCGAGGATCACCGCCGCGTGCTGGCGGTGCTGCGGTTCCTCGCCTCGGTCGCCGAGGAGTACCGCTGAGCGGGCCGTCGAGCCCTCGGCGCCGCCCTACTTGCGCGGGGGCGGGGTGTAGGCGGTGCCGAGCTCGCCGGTGAGGGCGACCAGGATCCGCACGGCCGGAGTCTGGCAGATCTCGTCGCCCGGGTCGTCCTGCAGGGTGGGCGACTGGGTGCAGCCGCCGGACGCGATATCGCTGTTGGTCTGCACGGCCACGGTGGTGTCGGTGGCGGTGTCGTAGTACAGCGAGCTGTTGTAGCCGGAGATGTCGCCGGTGTGCCCGACCCACCCGTGGGAGCAGCTCATGCCGAAGCCGTAGCCGATCGGCGAGAACGAGGTGAGCCGCAGCTCCTGGCTGGCGTGGTCGACGAGCCCCTGGCCGGTGCCGAGCGCACGACCCATCGTCAGCAGGTCGCCGATGTCGGAGATGACCTCGCCGGCGGTGTAGCTCCACGCGGGGTTCCAGCTCGTGGAGTCGGTCGGTGCGGTCGGCGTCGCCGCGGGCCCGTTCAGGGTGTACCCGTGCGCGTACGGCTCCGGCAGGGCCGCGGAGACGTCGGGCCAGGAGGTCGCGGTCAGATGCATCGGCGCGATGATCCGGTCCTCCAGCACCTGGCCGAACGGCTGCCCGGTGACCTTCTCGATCACCTCGCCGAGCAGCACGGTGTTGGTGTTCGAGTAGCTGAAGTCCGTGCCTGGTGCGAACAGCGGCGAGAGCGGCACCGCCGCCGCGACGAGCTGATCGGGGGTGTACACGGCCGACGGATCGGCGAAGTACGCGTCCACCAGCTGCTCGTTCATCGTGTAGCTCGCGACCCCGCTGGTCATGTCCGCGAGCTGGCGCAGGGTGATCGTGTCGCCGTCCGGGATCCCCGGCACGTACTTCGCAAGGGTGTCGTCGAGCTTCAGCTTCCCGTCCTCGGCGAGCTGCAGCACGATCGTGGTGGTGTACATCTTCGTGAGCGAGCCGATGCGGGTGTGCATACCGACCTGCATCGGGGTGCCCGCCAGGTCGGCGTCCCCGTACGCCATGGTCCAGGTGCCCTGAGGCGTGCGCACGCCGACGATCGCGCCGGGCGAGGCGCCGAGCGCGAAGGCCTTCGCCGCGGCCGCATCCAGCTTCGCGGCGGTGGCCGCGGGCAGCGCCGACAGGGTGTCGGCTCCGGGCTTGGCGGCGATCGTCTTGGCCGGATCCGCGACGCATCCGCTCGCCGATGCCGTCCCCGACGGGGAGGGCGATGCGGACGGCGGAGCGGACGGACTCGAGCAGCCGGTGAGCACCAGGGCTGCCGAGACGGCGGCGAGCGCCAGGGCGCGGCGGCCGCGCGGGAGTCGGCGGGAGGGCCTCATGTCAGTCTCCGTAGATGAGCTTGATGAACGACGTCGCGATCGTGGCGGCGGGTGGTCGCCCGTCGGCGGCCGGGGCGAGGTTCGTCCAGACGACGATCGTCACCTTCTGCGCGGGGTCGTACCCCATGAACGAGTTGTAGCCGGGCAACTCCCCGGTGTGGCCGTAGAGCGGGCCGATCTTCGCGATCCCCCAGCCGTACTGCGCGTCGGGCAGGGCGACCGGGACCGGCTGCACGCTGGCCAGGCGCGCCTTCTGCAGGGTGGGGTCGAGCAGGCCGCCCCCGCCGAGAGCCTCGACCCAGTGCGCGAGGTCGCGGATCGTGGAGATGCCGGCGCCGGCCGCGCCCGCCCACGACGGGTTCAGGTTCGTGGCGTCGCCGGGCAGCAGCGTGCCTGCCTTCGCCTGGGCGAGCTGGTCGGGCGGCAGCACGCTCGACTCGATCGTGTCGACGTTGGTCGAGTACATGTAGCCGTGCGAGTACGGAACCGGCATCGAGGAGTCGTCGGCGGCGGGATAGGACGTCTCGCGCAGCCCGAGCGGCGTGAACAGCCGCTCCTGGAAGATCTCGGCCAGCGGCTTCTTCTCGAGCTGCTCCGCGATGAGACCCAGCAGCACCGTGTTGGTGTTGGAGTACGCCCATCCGTCGCCCGGCGCGAACAGGGGCGGGAGTGCCAGGCCCATGGCCGCCAGCTCCTCCGGATCCCAGGCGCGCTGCGGCTGCTCGTCGAGCGCGGTGTTCAGCTCCAGCGTGGTCGTGTAGTTCGCCAGTCCGCTGCGCATCGTGAGCAGCTGCTCGATCGTGATGCGGCTGCCGTTCGGCACGTCCGGGCGGTACTTCGCGACCTTGTCCGACAGCGAGATCCTGCCCTCCTGCACGAGCTGCAGGATCACGCTCGTCGTCATCGTCTTGGTGTTGGATCCGATGCGGATGTGATCGTCGAGCGAGACCGGGGTGGATCCGTGCAGCTCCGTCGTCCCGAAGGTGGCGGTGATGTCCCCTTGGGGGGTGCGCACGAGCATCGCCGCCCCCGGCACGCCCAGTTCGGTCGCGAGCGTCGTGAAGGTGCTGCGCAGCGCGTCGGCGTCGACGCTGATCGTGCGCACACCGGCGGACGACGTCGCGGACGGAGCGCCCGGAGCGACGGCGCACGCGGGAATGGCGAGCGCGAGCGCCGCCGCTGCGGCGACCGCCGCCGTCCGTCGTCCGAGTCTCGACATCCTCACGTGCGTCTCCTCCGTCGTCCCCCGCCACCCGTCTGCCGGGCGGGTTCACCGGCGCGCCCTCCCCGAAGACATCGGCGCCGGCTCCCGCATCCCCAGCGGATCCAGTCTCGCGAGGCGGCGTCGGGACGGGAATGGGCCTACGTCTATTCCTTCACCGAGGGGCAGATGCCAGAGTTCTGCGTAACAGGCGCTCTTTCGGAGGGACACGTCATGGACACCGCACGCCTCGCGAAGCCGTTCGTGCTCGCCGCCGCTCTGCTCTTGCTCGCCGGCTGCACAGCGCCGCCGTCGACGACGCCGACCACCGCCGCGGGCAGCACGCCCACGTCGACGGTGCCCGCGGTGTCGACCTGCGTCGCCGATCCGGCCGCGGTGGTCGCGCGCACCACCGACCTGCCGACGTCCGCGGTTCCCGAGGACGTCGCCGCGACGATCGACACCGCCTCGCAGTCCGCGTTCGCCCAGACCTCCGCGAAGGGCGCGGTCGTGGCCGTGCAGTCCCCGAAGGGCCTGTTCCTGAAGGCGTACGGCGTCGCGGATCCGGCCGCGGGGACGCCGATGACCACCGACATCTATCAGCGCGTCGGATCCATCACAAAGACGTTCACCGGCACCCTGACGCTGCAGCTCGCCGCCGAAGGCAAGCTGAGCCTCGACGACCCCATCTCGAAGTACGTCGACGGGGTGCCCCGCGGTGACGAGGTCACGATCCGCATGCTCGCCGACATGACCAGTTCGGTGACGAGCTACACGAAGGACGACGGCTGGCAGAAGATCTTCTTCTCGGAGCCGAACCGGGTGTGGAACCCGGAGGAGCTGCTCAAGGCGGGGCTGTCACTGCCGCCGCAGGACTTCGCACCGGGACAGGGATTCGACTACTCGAACACGAACACGATCCTGCTCGGATTCGTGATCCAGAAGGTCACCGGTCAGAGCTATCAGGATGTGCTCACGGAGAAGATCCTGACTCCGCTCGGGCTCTCGCGCACGAGCTTCCCGGCCGGATCCGCCGCGTTCCCTGAGCCGCACGCGCAGGGCTTCACGCTGCAGGGCGGCCACGGCACCCCGGAGAACCCCGCCAACGCGACGGACTGGAACCCGTCCTGGGGGTGGACCGCCGGTGAGCTGATCTCGACCGCGCAGGACCTGCTGCACTACGGCCGGGCGGAGGCGACCGGTGCCGGGCTGCTGCCCGAGAAGCAGCAGCTGGAGCGGCTCACGTCGTTCCGCGAGTTCAACGGACCCGGCAAGGGCGGCTACGGCCTCGGCTGGGGCTGCCAGAACGGATGGGTCGGGCACACCGGGGAGCTCCCCGGCTACAACACCTCGATGTTCTACAGCACCAAGGACGACACCACGATCATCACGATGGTGAACAGCGACATCCCGTCCGGCGACTGCCCGAGCGATGCCCGCACCCTCACCGACAACGCGACCGACACACCCTGCAGCTCACCGGCGACGCGGATCTTCCAGTCCATCGCCACCGCACTGGGCACCCCGTTCACCTCGCCGAAGTAGGAGCCGTCCGCCGTCGCGGCAGGGCGTCGAGGCGTGCCGCCGCGCCGCGCCGGGCGCGCCGCCCGCCCGCCCGCT
>JAFDWP010000280.1 GCA_018268435.1 Actinomycetota bacterium | reverse complement strand
GCTGCCCGGCCTCGTGGTGATGGGCATCGTGCTGCCGCTCGTGCTCGTGCTGGTCGGGCGATGGCGCTCGGCCCTGTTCGTCTTCGTCGTGCAGATCGCCGGTCCGGGCCTGGTGTCTCAGCTGGCGAAGAACCTCGTCGACCGGCCGCGACCCGCCGCGGACGCGGCCGCCGGGCTGTACGGTCCGCTGTTCACCGTCGACCACGGCTCGTTCCCCTCCGGTCATGCCGTGAGCGCGGGCGTCGCCGCGGTCACGGTCCTCGCGCTCATCCCGGCACAGCGGCGCGTGCTGCGCGCGCTCGCATACGCGCTCGCCGCGCTGCTGATCGCGGGCATGGTCTGGCAGCGCACGCTCATCAACGCGCACTGGCTCAGCGACACGATCGCCGGCATCCTCGCCGGAGTCGGCACCGCGCTCGTGCTGCAGTGGGCCTTCCAGCCCTGGCTGCGGCGGGACCACGGCCGGCGCCCGTGGTTCCGGCGACCGGCGACCGATCTCCCCGCGTCCGCCCCGGCGACCGCCTGACCCCCGATTCCCGCCTCTCGACACCTCCCGCATCCCGGCCTCCCGAACCCCCTCCACGAAAGAGACGACATGACAACGCCCCGTGACCACCTGTCCGAGCTCAGCACCGAGGAGAAGGCGTCGCTGACCAGCGGTCGCGACTTCTGGACGCTGAAGCCCATCGAGCGGGTCGGCGTTCCGTCGATCATGGTGACCGACGGCCCGCACGGCCTGCGCAAGCAGGCGGCCGCGAGCGACCACCTCGGCATCGGCGACAGCGTCCCGGCGACCTGCTTCCCACCCGCCTCCGGGCTCGGCGCCTCGTTCGACCCCGCGCTGGCCGAACGGGTGGGCGTCGCCCTCGGCGTGGAGTCGGCGATCGAGGACGTCGCGGTCATCCTCGGCCCCGGCATCAACATCAAGCGCTCGCCGCTGTGCGGGCGCAACTTCGAGTACGTCTCGGAGGACCCGCTCGTCTCGGGGGTGATCGGCGCGGGCCTGGTGAAGGGGATCCAGTCGCAGGGTGTGGGCAGCTCGCTCAAGCACTTCGCCGCCAACAACCAGGAGTTCGAGCGGATGACGATGTCGAGCGACGTGGATCCGCGTCCGCTGCGCGAGATCTACCTGCGCGGCTTCGAGCGCGTCGTCACCGATGCGCGGCCGTGGACCGTGATGTGCTCGTACAACAAGATCAACGGCGTCTACGCGTCTCAGGATCCCTGGCTGCTCACGCAGGTACTGCGCGACGAGTGGGGCTTCGAGGGGCTCGTGGTCTCCGACTGGGGCGCCGTGAACGACCGGGTGGCCGCTCTCGTCGCCGGTCTCGACCTGGAGATGCCCGGCAGCGACGGTGCGCCGGACCGCGCCGTGGCCACGGCCGCCGCCTCCGACCCGGCCGTGGCGGCCGCGCTGGACGCCTCCGCGGCGCGGGTGCTGGACCTCGTCGGCAAGGCGCAGGCCCGCCCCGCCGCGTCCGGCCCGCTCGACGTCGACGCGCATCACGCCCTCGCCCGGGAGGCCGCGGGCAGGTCGATCGTGCTGCTGCGCAACGAGCCCGTCGGCGGCGCCCCGGTGCTGCCGCTCGCCGAGGACGCCTCGATCGCGCTCATCGGCGAGTTCGCCCGCACGCCGCGCTTCCAGGGCGGCGGCTCCTCGCACATCAACCCGACCCGCGTGGACTCGGCGCTCGACGCGCTGACCGCCGCGGCCGGCGACCGCGTCGCATTCGCACCCGGTTTCGCCTTCGACGCCGCGGCGGACGGACAGGACGCCCTCCGCGACGAGGCCGTGGCGCTCGCCGCCTCCCGTGATGTCGCCGTCGTCTTCCTCGGTCTCACCGACGCCGAGGAGTCCGAGGGCTTCGACCGGGAGCACATCGATCTCGCCGCGCACCAGCTCGCGCTGCTCGACGCCGTCGCCGCGGCGAACCCCCGGACCGTGGTGGTGCTCTCGAACGGCTCGGTCGTCGCACTGCCTTTCGCCGACCGGGTGCCCGCCATCGTGGAGGCGTGGCTGCTCGGGCAGGCCGGCGGATCCGCGACCGTCGACGTGCTGCTCGGCGCGGTGAACCCGTCCGGCCGTCTCGCGGAGACGATCCCGCACCGCCTCGAGGACACCCCGGCGTTCGGCAACATCCCCGGGTCGCTCGGCCACGTCCGCTACGGCGAGGGGATCCTCGTCGGCTACCGGTGGTACGACGCCCGCGACATCGCGGTGACCTACCCGTTCGGCCACGGACTGTCGTACACCGCGTTCGGCTACGGCGCGGTCTCCGCCGCGGTCACGGCGTCGGGCGACATCCAGGTGACGGTCCCCGTGACGAACACCGGATCCCGCGACGGCCGCGAGGTCGTGCAGGTCTACATCGCCCCGGTCGCGTCCGTGGTCGAGCGCGCGCCGCGCGAGCTGAAGGCGTTCGCGTCGGTCGAGATCGCGGCGGGCGCCACGGCAGATGTCGTGCTGACCGTGCGTCGCGAGGACCTCGCGTACTGGGACACCCGGGTCGACCGCTTCGTCGTCGAGGGCGGCGCCTATCGCGTCGAGGTCGGCGCGTCGAGCCGCGACCTGCGCGACTCGACCGCCGTCGACGTCGCCGGGGACGCGATCGTGCTGCCGGTCACGCCCGAGTCCACGCTCGCCGAGGTGTTCGCGCACCCCGTCGCGGGCCCGATGATCGCGGGGGCGTTCGCGGCGGTGCAGGAGCAGCTCGGCGATGCGGGCGACGGGATCATGTCGGGCGACGCCATGGCGAAGATGCTGGGCTCGTTCCCGCTCGGCCGTCTCCCCGCGTTCGGCTGGGGCGTGGACCGCGAGGGGGTCGACCGACTGATCGCGGCCGCCAACGCCCCGCAGGCGTAACGCCGCGGATCTCCGGTCCCTGAGCGAGGACCGCAGCGACGTCCTCCGATCCCTGAGCGAGGAGCGCAGCGACGTCCTCCGGTCCCTGAGCGAGGAGCGCAGCGACGAGACGAAGGGCGCTGGGCTCGCTCAGGAACCGGGGGGATCCGGTCAGACGTCGCGGCGGGGACCGTCCGAGGGGGCGACCGTGAACAGGTGCGGATCGGCGAATCCGCACGCGGCGAAGGCGGCGCGCACCGCGTCCGACACCGGCGTGACGAGCTCGCTGTCGACGAGCGCGATCGCCGCCCCGCCGAAGCCGCCGCCGGTCATGCGCGCACCGATCGCACCGTGGGCGAGTGCCACGTCCACCGCCGTGTCGAGCTCGGGGATGGAGATCTCGAAGTCATCCCGCATCGAGGCGTGCGAGGCGACGAGCAGTGCGCCGAGCGCCTGCGCGCGATCCCGGAGCCCCCCGGCGGACCCGTCGAGCACGGCGGACCCGTCCAGCACCGCGACCGCGTCCAGCACGCGCTGATCCTCGGTCACCACATGGCGCACGCGCCGGAAGTCCACATCGTCGAGCACCTCCGCCGCGCGCGGCAGATCCGCCGGCGTCACGTCGCGCAGCGCGACGACCCCGAGCGCCGCCGCCCCGCGCTCGCAGGAGGCCCGGCGCTCGCGGTAGCCGCCGGTGGAGTGCGCGTGCGTGACGCGCGTGTCGATCACGAGCACCTCGAGCCCCGCCTCGGCGAAGCCCAGGGGCACCGAGCGGGTCGCCAGCGTGCGGCAGTCCAGGAACACCGCGGCATCGGCGACGCCGAGCATCGAGGCCATCTGATCCATGATCCCGGTCGGTGCGCCGACGGCCTCGTTCTCGGCGCGGCGGCCGGCCTGCGCCAGCGTCACCGGATCCAGCCCGAGGGTCCACAGTGCGTTCAGCGCCGATCCCGTGGCACCTTCGATCGCGGCGGACGACGACAGCCCGGCGCCCACGGGCACCTCGGAGGCGATCGCGATGTCGACCCCGGGCAGCGTCGCGCTCGCCCATGCCGGGACGACCGCGCGCAGCGCCCAGGCGACGCCGAGGGGGTACGCGGCCCACTCGGCGAGCGCGGGGACGCCGTCCGACGGGAACAGCGCCTCGAGGTCGGAGAGCGCGACCTCGACGGGCTCGGCGGCGAAGGTCGAGGCGACGCGGATCCGGCCGTCCGTGCGCAGTCGGGCGGCGGCCGCCGTGCGCTGCTGGATCGCGAACGGCAGCACGAAGCCGTCGTTGTAGTCGGTGTGCTCGCCGATGAGGTTCGCACGCCCGGGCGCGGACCACACGCCGTCGGGCTCGGATCCGGTGAGCGTGCGGAACAGGTCCGCGGCGTCGGCGACGGCGGACGCGGCGGTGCCGGCGGGGGTCATCGGGTCTCCTCGGCGGGCAGGGGAACGGAGGCGATCGCATCGCGCAGGCGTGCGGCGGCGTCCTCGGGCAGGATCTCGGCGGTCCAGGCGGACATGGCGGCCTCGGATCCGGCCAGGAACTTCAGCTTGTCGGCCGCGCGGCGCGGGCTGGTGAGCTCGAGGCGCATCCGGATGCCGTCCCGGCCGACGCGCACGGGAGCCTGGTGCCAGGCGGCGATGTACGCGGTCGGGGTCTCGTAGAGGGCGTCCACACCCCGCAGCAGGCGCAGGTAGAGCGGGGCGAGCTCGTCGCGCTCGGCGTCGTCCAGCGCGGCGAAGTCGGGCACCTGCCGGTGCGGCAGCAGCTGCACCTCGAGCGGCCAGCGCGCGGCGAAGGGCACGAACGCCGTCCAGTGCTCGCCCTGCAGCACGACCCGGGAGGACGCGCGCTCGGCGTCGAGGATGCGGTCGAACAGGTCGGCGCCGGTGCGGGCGATGCTCTCGCGCAGCCGCTGCGTGCGCGGCGTGACGTAGGGGTAGGCGTAGATCTGGCCGTGCGGATGCGGCAGGGTCACGCCGATGGCCTCGCCGCGGTTCTCGAACGGGAAGATCTGCTCGATGCCGGGCAGCGCGGACAGCGCCGCCGTGCGGTCGGCCCATGCCTCGATCACGGTGCGGGCGCGCGTGACGGACTGCGTGCCGAAGGATCCGGCGTGCTCGGGGCTGAAGCAGACGACCTCGCACCGGCCCACGCTGGTGCGGGTGCGCTCGAGTCCGATCGACTCGAGGTCGGCGAGACCGCGCGGCGGATCTGCCGCGGCGGGGACGGAGCCCACGGCGGCGGCCAGGGCCGGTCCGAACGCGGGGGAGCGGTTCTCGAACACCGCGACGTCGTAGCGGGACGGCACCTCGGACGGGTTCGTCGCCGACTGTGGCGCGAGCGGATCCGCGTCCGCGCTCGGCATCATCACGCGGGTCTGCCGCTTCGTGGCGAACGTGATCCAGTCGCCGGTGAGCACGTCCTGCCGCATGGTGGCGGTGTTGGGGCGCGGATCCAGGATGCGCGCGTCGACCGAGCGTCCGGCGGGGAGCGTCGTGCCGGGGTCGTCGTAGTAGACGAGGTCGCGGCCGTCGGCGAGGCGGGTGGCGCGCCGGACGACGCCCGCCCCGAGCACGGCGACGTCCAGGACCGCATCCGACCCGGGGGCGTCCGATCCGGCGGCGGCCGACCCGGCGGCGTCCGACTCGGCGGGCTCGATGCTGGCACGAGCGGCGGCCGACCCGGCCGACCCGATCTCAGGATCGATTTCCATGTTCACGTAAACACGATAGGACACGCGGCGTGATAGCGTCAACAATCCTGAGAACGTGCACCGCGGCCGGGATGCCCCTGGCCTGCGGGGAGAGGTGGGGCGGATGCCGAAGCGCGACGACGAGCTCGAGGAGCTGCGCCGGCTCGCCGACCCCGCGCGCCCGGGGCGCGCCCGGCGCGGACCGAAGCCCAGCGGGCGCGTGTCCATGGCCATGGTCGCGGCGCACGCCGGGGTGTCCGGGCAGACCGTGTCGCGCGTGGTGAACGACAGCCCGCGCGTGGATCCGGCCACGCGGCAGCGTGTGGAGGCGGCGATGGCCGCTCTCGGCTACCGCCCGCACCGCGCCGCGCGGGCGCTGCGCACCGGGCGCTCGATGACGATCGGCGTGGTCGCGCAGACCCTCGCCACGGTCGGCAACTCGCGGATGCTGCAGGCGGTGGCGGCGGCGGCCGAGCTCCGCGGCTACGCGCTCACCGTCGTCACGCTCGGGTCCGACGGCGACATCGCCGACGCCTTCGACCGGCTCCACGATCAGGGCGCCGACGGTGCGGTGGTGCTGAACGAGGCGACGGCGCTGGCGCGTGATGCCGCGCCCGCCGGACTCGAGCTCGTCGTCGTGGACTCGCCTCCGGATGCGCGGTTCGCCGTGGTCGGCACCGACCACGCGGCCGGGGCGCGGCGCGCGACCGCGCACCTGCTCGGTCTCGGGCACGACACCGTGCACCACCTCGCGGGGCCGGTGGGGTCGTTCGCCGCCGCGGAGCGCGAGCGCGGATGGCGGGACGAGCTGAGGGCACACGGTCGGCGGATCCCGGATCCGCTGCGCGGCGACTGGAGCGCGCAGTCCGGGCACGGGCAGGGCGGAGCGCTCGCGGCGCTCCCCGAGGCGACCGCGGTGTTCGCAGCCAACGACCAGATGGCGCTCGGCCTGCTGCGCGCGCTGGCGGAGGCCGGCCGCGCGGTGCCTGAGGACGTGGCGGTCATCGGCTTCGACGATGTCGCGGACGCGGCGGACTACCGGCCGCCGCTCAGCACGATCCGGCAGGACTTCGACGCCCTCGGCGAGCACGCGGTGCGCGCCCTGGTCGCGCGGATCGAGGGGGGTGCCGCGGCGGAGCCCGATCTGCTGATCCCGGCGCTGATCCTGCGCGACAGCGCCTGATCCTGCGCGACAGCGCCTGATCCGGCGGGCGGGAGCGCACCGAGTCCGGCGCGTGATCCACGCCCACACGCGACAGCACCGCACCCGCGCATGTCGTTGCCCTGGGTCAATGGTTGCGAAAGAGCAACTATCCGGGTATGGTTGACGGAGATCAACTTCCTATCAGGAGCGTCCCCCTTTGAATTCCACTCCGTCCTCTGTCGAGGCCGCACGCTCGGCCCGTGAGATCTTCACGGCGATATCCGGCCTCATCGTCGGCATGTTCGTCGCCGTGCTCTCCGGCACCGTCGTGTCGACCTCGATGCCCGTCATCATCGCCGACCTCGGCGGCACGCAGTCCCAGTACACCTGGGTCATCACGGCCAGCCTGCTGGCCACCGCCGTGTCCACCCCGATCTGGGGCAAGCTCGCCGACCTGGTCGACCGCAAGGTCCTCATCCAGCTCTCGCTGATCCTGTTCACCGCCGGCACGGTGATCGCCGGCTTCTCGACCGACACCAACATGCTCATCGCCGTGCGCGTCGTGCAGGGCGTCGGCGTCGGCGGCCTGATGTCGCTCGTGATGATCGCCGTGGCGCTCATCATCTCCCCGCGTGAGCGCGGCAAGTACATGGGTGTCGTCGGCGGCATCATGGCCCTCGGCACCATCGGCGGCCCGCTGCTCGGCGGCGTGATCACCGACGTGTGGGGCTGGCGCGCCAACTTCTTCGTGGGCGTCCCGTTCGCGATCGTCGCGCTGATCCTGCTGCAGTTCACGCTGCACCTGCCCAAGCCGCAGCGCGCCAAGGTGTCGATCGACTACTTCGGCATCGTGCTGCTCGCCGTCGGCGTGTCCACGCTGCTGATCTGGGTGTCCATGGGTGGCAACCAGTTCGACTGGGACTCGTCCACGAGCTACCTGCTCGCCGGCATCGGCGCCCTCGCGATCGTCGCGTTCATCATCGTCGAGTTCTTCGTGCCCGAGCCGATCGTGCCGATGTCGCTGTTCCGCAACCGCACCTTCACGCTCTCGGTGATCGCGTCGATCTCGATCGGCGTCGCGATGTTCGCCACCTCGGTGTTCCTCGCGCAGTACTTCCAGCTCGCGCGCGGCGCCACACCGACCGAGTCGGGTCTGATGACGATCCCGATGATCATCGGCCAGATGGGCGCCTCGATCGTGATCGGCCAGCTGGTCAGCCGGTTCGGCAAGTGGAAGGGCTGGATGCTGTCCGGCGCCGTGCTCGCGGTCATCGGCGTCAGCCTGATGTCGACGCTGCGCTACGACACCCCGTTCCCCCTCGTCGCCGTCTACATGTTCGTGCTGGGCGCGGGCCTGGGCATGGTCATGCAGAACCTGACCCTGATCGTGCAGAACGACACCCCGCCCAGCCAGCTGGGCGCGGCCTCGTCGAACGTGAACTTCTTCCGGACGATCGCCGGCACCGTGGGCGTGACCATCATGGGATCGATGCTCTCGACCAGCGTGGGCACCTATGTCAAGGACGGACTCACGGGCTTCGTTCCGAAGGCGCCCGAGGAGCTGGCCGCGCTGAAGCACCTCGCCTCCGGCGATGTGCCGAAGATGTCGCAGCTGCCCGAGTCGATCCGCTCGATCGTGGAGTCCGCCTACGGTCACGGCATCGCCGACGCGTTCTTCCTCGCCGTGCCGCTGGCCATCATCGGCGTGATCGCGATCGCGTTCATCAAGAACAAGCCGCTGTCGACGAAGAACGCCGCGGAGCAGCTGCGCGAGCAGGCCGAGGAGTCGGCGATCGAGGTCGCCGAGGCCGAGATCGGTGCGGCGTACCTGCCCACCGGCAGCATCGCCGTGGTCGAGGCGGAGGAGGACGCGGCGCGTCCGTCCACCGGATCCGTCCAGGTCCTCGAGCTCGAGGACGAGGAGCGGGGGCGCTGACATGGCCCCCGCCCCGGCGGTGCCGGCCGAGCTCGATGAGGTGGTCGCGGAGTTCCAGGCGCAGATGAGCATGCTGTTCACGCGTGTCAGGGCGCTCTGGAAGGAGTCAGCGGCACGGGTGAACCCCGAACTGCATCCCGCGGGGTACAAGCTGCTCGCCTACATCGCCCGGGAGGGCACGGCGAACGCGCATCAGCTGTCCGAGTGCTTCGAGATGGACAAGTCGGTCGTCAGCCGGCAGGTGCGCATGCTCGAGGATCTCGGCCTGCTGCGATCCCAGCCCGCCGAGCATGACGGGCGGTTGCGCGTGCTCACCGCCTCGCCCGAGGCGTGCGCGGCCCTGGCCGAGGTCCGCGCCGCTCACGCCGAGCGGATGCGCGCGGCGCTGGACGAGCTCACGCCGGCGGAGATGCAGGCGGCGGCGAAGGTGTTCCGCGTCTTCTCCGAGGTCTGAACGGCGCGTCGTGACCCCGTCGTCCCCTGGGCGACGGGGTCACGTCGTATCCGGCGCAATACACTGGCGGCATGAGCGCGCGGCCCGACGACCCCTCCGCCGATGCCCCGAACGCGGTCGCGGAGGCCTCGGCGATCGCGGCGGATCCGGCGGGAGCCGCCCCGGATGAGACGACGGATGCCGCTGCGGACGAGGCCCTCGACCAGGCGGTGGTCCGCGTCGAGCAGGAGCTCGGCCGGCTCTTCGCGCGCATCCGGGTGGGGTGGCGCGAGGCCGCGTCGCTCGTGCATCCGGACCTGCAGCCCCTCGGCTACCAGATGCTCACCACGATCGAGAGCGGCAGGGCGACGACGGCCGGCGAGATCATCGAGCGTCTGCAGACCGACAAGTCGGCGGTGAGCCGGCAGGTGCGCCAGCTCGAAGAGCTCGGCCTCGTGGAGAGCATCCGCGATCCGGACGATCGCCGCGCCCGCCGTCTGGTGGCGACCCAGCTGGCGCAGCAGCGCATCGCGCTCGCCCGAGGCCGCTACCACGGGCGCATCGCGGACCGGCTCCGCACCTGGTCCGCCGAGGATCTGGATCACTTCGCCGAACTGCTCGGCGCGCTCGGGCACTGACCGGCCGGGCCCCTCGTCCCGCCGCGGCGACCGACATGGAAGGCTGACCCCATGGGCATCCGACCGGGGCTGTGCTCCGTGACCTTCCGGCAGCTGGATCCGGCGGCCATCGTCGCGCTCGTCGCGGACGCCGGCCTGCAGGCGATCGAGTGGGGCGGCGACGTGCACGTCCCCCCGGGCGACGCCGCGCGCGCCGCCGAGGTCGCGCGCCTCACCGTCGACGCCGGCCTGGCTGTCGCCTCCTACGGCTCGTACTTCCGCGCGGACGCGGGGGAGGAGATCACCCCGGTCCTGGACGCGGCCGAGGCCCTCGGCGCCGACCGGATCCGGGTGTGGGCGGGGCGCAGCGGGTCCGCCGAGGCCACCCCCGCCGAGCGCTCTCGGGTCGTCGACGGTCTCGCCGCCGCCGCCCGGCTCGCGGGCGCACGCGGGATCTCGCTCGCCCTGGAGTTCCACCGGGGCACGCTCGCCGACGACGCGGCGCAGACCCTGCGCGTACTGGACGAGGTCGGCCCGCACCTGTCGACGTACTGGCAGCCCTCGGTCGCGGCGTCCGACGACGTCGCGGTCGCCGAGTACCGCCGGATCGCCGATCGTGTCTCGGCGGTGCACGTGTTCTCCTGGTGGCCCGAGGCCGAGCGGCTGCCGCTCACCGCGCGCGACGGGCTGTGGCGCGGGTTCGCCGACGCCGCGGCCGCCGCGCCGACGCCGCCGCGGGACGCCCTGCTCGAGTTCGTGCCCGGGGACGATCCCGCAGCCCTCGCCGGTGAGGCCGCAGCACTGCGGGCGTACCTCGGCGGCGTCGGGGCGGACGCGCCGGTCGTCAGACCCCGAGCGCGGCGCTGACGACGGCGCGGGCCTCCTCCTGCACGCGGGCGAGGTGCTCCGGCCCGAGCAGCGACTCCGCATAGAGCTTGTACACGTCCTCCGTGCCCGAGGGGCGCGCGGCGAACCAGGCGTGCTCGGTCTGCACCTTGAGCCCGCCGATCGCCGCGCCGTTGCCGGGCGCGTGCGAGAGCTTCGCGGTGATGGGCTCACCCGCGAGCTCGGTCGCCGTGACCTGCTCGGGGGACAGCTTCGCCAGGGTCGCCTTCTGCTCGGGGGTCGCAGGGGCGTCCACCCGCTGGTAGGCGGAGGCGCCGAACGCCTGCTCGAGCTCGCGGTAGCGCTCCGACGGCGACTTCCCGGTCACCGCGATGATCTCCGCGGCCAGCAGGCAGAGCAGGATCCCGTCCTTGTCGGTCGACCACACGGATCCGTCCCTGCGCAGGAACGACGCGCCGGCCGACTCCTCGCCGCCGAACGCGACCGAGCCGTCCAGCAGCCCGGGGACGAACCACTTGAAGCCGACCGGCACCTCGAGCAGGCGCCGGCCCAGCGACTCCGCGACCCGGTCGATGATCATCGACGACACGAGCGTCTTGCCGATCGCGGCGTTGCGGTCCCATCCCTCGCGGTGCGAGAACAGGTAGTCGATCGCGACGGCGAGGTAGTGGTTCGGGTTCATCAGCCCGGCGTCGGGCGTGACGATGCCGTGCCG
>JAFDWP010000027.1 GCA_018268435.1 Actinomycetota bacterium | reverse complement strand
TCAGCTACATCGCCGGGCTCGTCCTGCTCTGACGGGAACGACGAAAGCCCTCGGAGAACCGAGGGCTTTCGCGTGTTGCCTGTGACCCCAGCGGGATTCGAACCCGCGTTACCGCCGTGAGAGGGCGGCGTACTAGGCCGCTATACGATGGGGCCGTCTTGGCGATCCGTTTCCGTCTCGCGACAACCGTACAAGTATGACATGACGCCCAGCACCCGCCAAATCGGGGCGGGCTCCCCGCGTCCCCCGGGTGTGTCGCGCCCCGCGGGATTACGCTCGGGTCATGCGCATCACCAAGCATGAGCACGCGGCGCTCCGCGTCGAGGATCACGGACAGACCCTGCTCATCGATCCGGGCGGCTACACGCTCCCCCTGGACGAGCTGCAGCGCCTGGTCGGTGTCGTGATCACGCACGAGCACCCGGACCACTGGACGCCGGACCACCTGGACCGGATCCTCCGGGATGCCCCCGGCACGCCGATCTTCGCCCCGGCCGGCGTGGTCCGCGCGGCAGAGGGATACGAGATCACCGAGGTCGCGCCCGGCGACACGGTGACCGCGGGCGAGTTCTCGCTGCGCTTCTTCGGCGGCGTGCACGCCGAGATCCACTCCTCGATCCCCCTCGTCGACAACGTGGGCGTCCTCGTGGACGACGAGCTGTACTACCCCGGCGACTCGTATGCCGTGCCGGAGGGTGTCGAGGTGGGCACGCTCGCCGCCCCGCTCGGCGCCCCGTGGCTGAAGATCGGCGACGCCATGGACTACGTGCTCGCGGTCAAGCCGCGCCGTGCCTTCGGCACCCACGACATGACGCTCTCCGTGATCGGCGCGACCATGCACCGCGCCCGCCTGAAATGGGCGACCGAGCAGAACGGCGGGGAGTTCTTCGACCTGGCGCCCGGCGAGGACCTCGAGGTCTGAGCGGGATGCGGGTCACTCCGGTGTGACCTGCGACGCCGGACCGGACGGCGGGGTCGGCTCCGGCGGTGCCGCCGCGGTGCGCCGCGACACCGTCGCGACGGCGACGGAGGACGACACGACGGCGACCAGGGCGCCCAGCAGGATCGCGGCGCCCTCGCCCGGCAGCAGCGACGACGTCTCCACGCCGAGCGCGACCGCGGCGACCGGAACCCCGAGCTGACCCGCCGAGGCGACCGTCTGCGCCCAGGGCAGCCCGACGGCGCGCGCCGCGAGGTGCGCCAGCACGGCCGCGGCGCCGAGCGCGAGCCCGAGCAGGATCATCTGCGGATGCGTCGCGAGATGGCTCAGATCGATCGAGGATCCGAGCCAGACGAAGAACAGCGGGCCGAAGAAGCCCTCGGTCATGCCGAACAGCTGCCGCGCGAGCCGGCGCGGCTGGCCGACGGCCGCGAGCACCAGCCCGAGCGTGAAGCCCGCCATCATCACCGAGACGTGCGTGAACTCCGCGATCCCGGCCAGGGCGAACAGTGCGAGCAGGCTGATCCGCAGCTCGAGCGCGAACCCGCGCGATTCGGACACCGCGTGCAGCCGGTGCAGTCGCCGCGCGCCGACGCGACGCAGCACGATCACCAGCACGATGCCGGCGGCGGCGATGCCCAGTCCGCCGAGCGCGACCAGCGGCACCCGCGACGGTTGCAGCACGAGCGGCAGCGCGAGGATGCACGCGACGTCGGCGATCGCGATCTGCGCGATCAGCTGCGCGGCCGATGCGGCCGAGACGCCGAGGGATTGCAGCATCGGCAGCACAAGCGCCGCCGAGGACGAGGCGATCAGCACGGCGTAGACGGCGCCGTGCTGATTCCCGAACAGCGCGGCGACCCCGATGCCGAGTCCGACGGCGACGAGGGCGACCAGGAACGCCCCCGCCGCCCCCTTGCCGACCGCGGCGCGCACCGTGCGGTCCAGGACGGGGATGTGCGAGCCGATCACGAGCATGATCAGACCGAAGCCGATCTGCGCGAGCAGGGTGAGGGTCGGCTCGGCCGGATCCACCCAGCGCAGTCCGCTCGTGCCGATCACGAGGCCGGCCAGGAGCTCCCCCGCGATCAGCGGCACCCGCCACGCCCGACGTGCGGACAGCAGCGGTCCTGCCAGCCCCACGAGCACCAGGAGCGCGAGCGTCGCGAACGTCATGCGCTCACTTTAGGACCGGCGGTCGTTCCGAGCGCGGCGCGACGCCGGAGTGCAGGTCGGCGTCTACCGGAGATCCGCCTGCGCCTGCCGCACGCGGATCGCGCGCCGCTGGTGATCGCGCTGCTCGAGCACGATCCGGCGCAGCGCCGCGGGTGCGTCCGGATGCGCCTCCAGCCAGCCATCGACGAGATCCGTCGTCTCCGTCTCGGGATACAGACCGATCACGAGCCGGCGCGCGATCTCGATCGACAGGTCGGCCCACGCGGCCTCGATCCGGGTGAAGTACTCCGCGTCGAACACCTCGACGAGATCCCGACGCGCGCCCGCGCCGAAGCCGCGGATCGTCGCGTCGAGGTGATCGTTGGTGAGCGTCAGGTCGCGCCACGCCGCCCGCCAGTCCGCCGCACGCACGGCCGCGCTCGGGGTCGAGGCGGCGGCCGCGAGCGCCGCCGTGCGTCCGCTCGCGGTGTGATCGCGCAGCTGCTCCTCCGTGATCTCCTCGGCGCCCGCGTGCCCGGTGGTGACCAGGGCCGTCAGCAGCTCCCAGCGCAGGTCCGCATCCATGGGAAGTCCCGCGGGTCCGGATCCGATCAGCAGTGTGGACACGTCGAGACGGCGTGCATCGTCGAACGAGGCGGCGGCGGCGAACGCACGCGCCCACACGAGCTGCGCATCGCTCGCGGCCTCGGCGCCGCGCAGCGCCTCCCAGGTGGTGTCGAGCCAGGCGCCGCGGGCGGCGGCGCGGTCCGCGGCCGGGAGATAGTGCCCGATCGCGGATGCGGCGTTCAGCAGCACTCCGCCGAGCAGCACGCTGTCCGTCTCCCCCGGAGCGTGTGCGGCGACGATCTCGAGGTAGCGGGCCACCGCGAGCTCGCCGTCCCTGGTCGCATTCCACAGCGCCGACCAGAGCAGGCCGCGGGCGAGCGGGTCGGCGAGAGATGACAGGCCGTGCTCCACGGCGGTCAGCGAGCGCTCGTCGAGGCGCGCCTTGGCGTAGGTCAGGTCGCCGTCGTTGAGCAGCACGAGGTCGGCGTCCGGGACCGGGACCGTCGTGCGCTCCTCGACGATGTCGACGGGGATCCGCTCGCGCAGCACGAGCACGCCGTCGTGCAAGTCGTACAACCCGATCTGCAGCCGGTGCGGCCGGGGATCGCTCTGCACGACGACGACGGTGCCGTCGCCGCGCTCGGCGCTCAGGGTGCTCATCCCGGTCGTCTGCAGCCAGGCCCGCGCCCAGGTGCGCATGTCGCGCCCGGATGCCTGCTCCAGTTCGACGAGCAGGTCCTCCAGCGTGGTGTTGCCGTAGGCGTGCCGGGCGAAGTAGCGGCGGGCGCCGTCGAAGAAGGCGTCCTCGCCGACGAACGCGACGAGCTGCTTGAGCACGGCGGCACCCTTCGCGTAGGTGATGCCGTCGAAGTTGAGCTTGGCCGCCTCGAGGTCCGCGATGTCGGCGACGATCGGATGCGTGGTCGGCAGCTGGTCCTGCGTGTACGCCCAGGCCTTGCGGCGGTTCGCGAACGCCACCCACGCATCCGTGAACTCGGTCGCGGCGACGGAGGCGTGCGCGCCCATGTAGTCGGCGAAGGACTCCTTGAGCCAGAGGTCGTCCCACCACTGCATCGTGACGAGGTCGCCGAACCACATGTGCGCCATCTCATGCAGGATCGTGTTGGCCCGCGCCTGCCGCTGCGCGCGCGTCGCGGCGCCGCGGTAGAGGTACGACTCCGTGAACGTCACCAGGCCCGGGTTCTCCATGGCGCCGATGTTGTACTCCGGGACGAAGATCTGGTCGTACTTCCCCCACGGGTAGGGGAAGGCGAACGCGTCGGCGAAGAAGTCCAGCCCCTGGCGCGTGACCTCGAGGATCTCGTCCGCGGCGAGGTGCTCGACCATCGAGGCGCGGCACAGCACGGAGAGCGGCACCACGAGGTCGCCCCGACGCCACTCTGAGGACACCCGCGCGTACGGTCCTGCCGCGATGCAGGTGAGGTAGCTGGACAGCGGCAGCGTCGGCGCGAACTCGACGCTCGGCACGCCGTCGTCGGCATGCACGTCCGCCGGCGACTGGTTCGACAGCACCTGCCAGCCGTCGGGGGCCGTCACGACGACGGTGAGGGCCGCCTTCATGTCGGGCTGCTCGAAGCAGGCCATGAACCGGCGCGCGTCGGCGGGCTCGTCATGCGTGTACAAGTAGACGTTCCCGTCCACGGGGTCGACGAAGCGATGCAGCCCCTCGCCGGACCGGCTGTAGGCGCCGGTCGCACGGATGACGACCGTGTTGCGCGCGGCGAGTCCGGTGAGGCGCACCCGCGCGCCGTCCCAGTCGACCGGCCGCTCTTCACCGTTCACCAGGACCCCGTGCACGTCCTCGCCGAGGAAGTCCACCCACGTCTCGGGGGTCGTCGCGTCGAACTCGAGGGTGCTCATCGTGGGGAATCCCGTGGCGGCGGGATCCGGGGCGCCCGTCACGTCGAGTTCGAGTCGGATGCGGCGCACGGTGACGGCGGCGGATCGCGCGGACGTCTCGGTGCGGGTGAGGTTGGCGGTGGTCATGGATCCATCGTTCCATGCTCGGCGCGCCCGCCGAGCACGCTGTGCGAGCATGGTCGCATGACCGAGCAGACCGACGCGGCCCCCTCGCCCGAACGCCGCACGCCCCTCCCCGAACGCAGCCGGATCGTTCAGGAGCACGTGCATGCGGCGGGTCTGGACTCCGAGGTGCGCGAGCTGCCCGATTCCGCGCGCACGGCGGTGGAGGCCGCTGCCGCTCTGGACTGCGAGGTGGGCGCGATCGGATCCAGCCTGCTCTTCCTCGCCGACGGCGAACCGCTGCTCGTGATGACGAGCGGTCGGCACCGCGTGGACGTGGCACTGCTCACCGCCGCCGTGGGAGCCGAGAGCGTGGCCATGGCGCCCGCGGCGACGGTGCGCGAGGTGACGGGTCAGGCGATCGGCGGCGTCGCACCGGTCGGCCATCCGACGCGCGTGCGCACCGTCATCGACGAGGCGCTGCGCGACTACGACGTCGTCTGGACGGCCGGCGGCACCCCGCACACCGTGATGCCGTTGAGCTTCGACGATTTGGTGGCGCTCACGGGCGGCGACGTCATCGCGGTCGCCGCCGACTGACCGACCCCCGTCTTCGCCGACGGACAGGAGCGGCCCAGGAGCCGTCCAGACTCCGGACCTACCGTGGAACGGGATGTCACGGAACGGCAACAGAATCGGTTCTCTCGACGGACTCCGCGGTCTCGCGGCGGGGATCGTCCTCCTCCATCACGCCTCCTTGATCGCGCAGCCGTGGCTGGACCCGGCCGGCTGGGCCCTGCTCACGCAGTCTCCGCTGAAGCTGCTGCTCGCCGGATCCGAAGCGGTCATGGTCTTCTTCGTGCTCTCAGGGCTCGTCGTCGCTCTCCCCGCCCTGCGCCCCGGCTTCGCCTGGGCGCGCTACTTTCCCGCCCGCCTCTTCCGCCTGTACATTCCGGTGATCGCCGCCCTCGGCGCGGGGACCCTGCTCGTCCAGGTGGTTCCGCGGGACGCCACCACGATGCCCGAGGACTCCTGGATGCAGGACGCCCAGGCCACCAGCGTCTCGGCGGGCGACGTGCTCTCCCAGATGACGCTGCTGCGCGCCGACTATCCGATCGACAACGTGCTCTGGTCGCTGCGCTGGGAGCTCTTCTTCTCGCTGCTGCTGCCCCTGTACGTCTGGGTGGCGCTGCGGGTCCGGCGCTTCGCCGTCCCCGTCGCCGTGCTGACCATCGTCCTGATGTTCGCGGGGCGCGCCACCGGCAGTTCGGCGCTCGCGTACCTGCCGGTGTTCCTGCTCGGCACGCTGATCGCCGTGCGCCTCCCCCGCCTGCGCGAGCTCGCCGGAAGGCCGCAGGCTGCTCGTGCCCTCCCCTGGTTCGCCGTGGCCGCCTGTGCGATGCTCATCGCGAGCTGGCTCGCACGACCGCTCACCGCGGGCACGGTCGCCGCGGACATGCTGTGGGCGGTCGCCGGCGCAGGGGCGGCGCTGCTCGTGATCCTCGTCGTGATCTGGCCGCGCGCACAGCGCGCTCTGGGCGCCCGCCCGATGCAGTGGCTGGGCCGGGTGTCGTTCAGCCTCTATCTCGTGCATGCGCCGATCCTGGCCACGCTCTGCTATCTCTTCGGAGCCCGGCAGTGGTGGCTGGCCTGCCTGCTGGGCGTGCCGCTCAGCCTCGCCGTCGCCGCACTGTTCCATGCTCTCGTCGAGCGCCAGTCCCAGGACGTCGCACGCCGAGCGGGGTCGATCGGCGCAGCGCTCGCCGAACGCGTGCAGATGCGCCGAATCGGCGCCGCCCGTCGGATCGCGCTCGCTCGGTCACGATGAACGTCGGCCCCGTCTCCGGCGGCGGAGAGCGCCGACGTCGCCGGGATCAGCCGGCGGCCGCCTCGGCCTCGCGACGCCGGCGACGCCGGGTCACCGCGGCGTACACGGCGCGCAGTACGGCTCGCGCGGCGTAGCGCACGCCGATCCCCGCCGCGCCGAACGCGCATGCGATCAGAACCGCGCGCGGATCGTGCAGGTCGACATCGAAGACCCGGGATCCGAGCGGGGTGAGGATGACCACGAGCATCCCGCCGATCATGGCGCCCACGAGCGCGATCTTCCACGGGCGGAACGGGCGCGCGACCGTGATCAGCACGAAGAACGCCACGATGATGAGCGCGAGGAACCCCGTCGACGAGGTGAGCACGCGATGCTCGTGCCCGGTCCCGAACACGGCGCGCGCGGTCAGGTACGCGCCGTACGAGGCGAGTGCGGCACCGATGCCGCCCGGCACGGCCGCGTCGAGCACGCGGCGCACGAAGCCGTCCTGCGCGCGCGCCGTGTTCGGGGCGAGGGCGAGGAAGAACGCGGGGATGCCGATCGTGAACCAGGCGATGAGGGTCACGTGCCGCGGCAGGAAGGGGAAGGGCACGGCGGTGACCGCGACCAGCAGCGCCAGCAGGATCGAGTACAGCGTCTTCGTGAGGAACAGCGTGGCGACCCGCTCGATGTTCCCGATGACGCGCCGCCCCTCGGCCACGACGTGTGGGAGGGTGGCGAAGGAGTTGTCCAGCAGCACGATGCGCGACACCGCACGCGCCGCCGGCGACCCCGACCCCATCGCGACGCCCACATCGGCGTCCTTGAGCGCCAGCACGTCGTTGACGCCGTCGCCGGTCATCGCGACGACGCGCCCGTCCCCCTGCAGCGCATGCACCATGGCGCGCTTCTGCGTAGGGGTGACTCGCCCGAACGCGGTGCGATCGCGCACCTCGGTGTCGAAGTGCACGGACTCCGGATCCAGGGTGCGCGCATCCACCGCATCGCGACCGTTCGGCACCCCGGCCTCGGCGGCGATCGCCCCCACCGCCGCGGCGTTGTCGCCCGAGATGACCTTGATCGCGACATCCTGCTCCGCGAAGTACGCGATCGCGCCGGGCGCCTCCGCGCGCAGGCGCTGGTCCAGGATCACGAGCGCGGTCGCGACGAGCCCGTCGGGAAGTCCGTCGCCCGGTGCCTCCGGATCGGGCAGCACGGCGTCCGCCCGTGCCAGGGCGAGCACCCGGAGCCCCTCGGAGGCGAGCGCGTCAGAGCGGATCCGCGCGGGGTCGTCGGCGGGCAGCAGCACATCCGGCGCGCCCAGCACCCAGCTCTGCACGGCACCGGAGTCGGCCGCGGGGCACTGCACGGCGGCCCACTTGCGGGCCGAGGAGAAGGCGATCGACGTCTGCACGGGCAGGGCCGGCGCATCGCCCACGTGCTCCAGGATCGCGATCATGCTCGCGTTGGGCTTGCCCTCCGCCCGGCCGATCGCCGCCAGCGCCGCGTCGATGCCGGAGTCCCCCGCCCCGAGTAGCTCGACCGAACCGACCCGCATCCCGTCCTCGGTGAGGGTTCCGGTCTTGTCGGTGCACACCACGTCGACGCGGGCCAGCTGCTCGATCGCGGGCAGATCCTGAACCAGGCAGTTGCGCCGTCCGAGCCGGATCACGCCCACCGCCATGGCGACGCTCGTCATCAGCACGAGGCCTTCCGGCACCATCGGCACGAGCGCCGCGACCAGGCCGCGCACCGCGTTGCGCCAGCCCTCCGCGTGACCCCAGATCTGGTTGATGATCGTGAGCACGCCGACGGGGATCAGCGCCCACGTGACGTACTTCAGGATCTGGTCGATCCCCGCGCGCAGCTGCGACGTCGGCTTGCGGAACTCGGAGGCCTCCTTGGCGAGGCGCGCGGCGTAGGCGTGCTCGCCGACCGCGGTCGCGCGGAAGGCCGCGGAGCCGGCGGCGACGAAGCTGCCCGACTTGAGCTCGTAGCCGACGTCGGCGAGCACGGGCTCCGACTCCCCCGTGAGCAGCGACTCGTCGACCTCGAAGCCGGTCGCGTCGAGCACGACGCCGTCCACGGGGATCTGGTCCCCCGCGCCGACGAGCACGACGTCGTCCAGCACCACCTGCTCCACATCGATCGCGGAGACGCCGTCGGCCCGCTCGACCCGGGCGGGTGCCTTGCTCAGCAGCGCGAGCCGATCCAGGGTGCGCTTGGCGCGCACCTCCTGCACCATGCCCACGACGCTGTTCACGATGATGAGGAGGCCGAACAGCCCGTCGATGAAGTAGCCCGTGCCGAGGATGAGCAGGAACATCACCAGGTAGATGCCGTTCACCCGCGTGAACGCGTTCGCGCGGAAGATCTCCCCGAAGCTGCGGCTCGTGCGCGACTCGATGACGTTCGCCTCGCCGCGCGCATGACGCTCGGCCACCTCTGCGGCCGTCAGACCTGCGCGGGAGGTGATGCTGCTCCCGGTGGGGGGTGCAGTTCCTTCTGCCATCGATCAGGCCGACCGGTCGGTGACGATCCACGGCGCCGTGAACGCGCGCACGCGGGATCCGTCCGGATCGGCGAGCGACACGCCGACGAACGCCGTGGCGACATCTGAGCTCTGCCAGCGGAACCGGATCTCGTCGGAGAGCGCGGCGGCGGCGATCTCGGCCCCGGCGTCGGCCGCGGACTGCGCCTTCGCGAACGCTCCGGTGGTGCGGGCGACATAGGCGTCCAGGAGCTCCCCATACGCGCCGATCTCGGTCGGCCGCACCGCGTTCTGCACGAAGTCGCTCGCGACCGCGGCGGGCTCGATCACGCGCACCTGCACGCCGAAGCGCTCGGCTACCGCGGCGAGGGACTGCATGAATCCCTCGACGGCGAACTTCGCGCCGCAGTAGGCGTCGGCGAAGGGCTGGCCGACGGCGCCGCCGACGCTGGTCACGGTGAGGATGGTGCCGTGGCCGCGCTCACGCATGCCGGGGAGCACGAGCTTGGCGAGGTGCACCGGTGCGAAGTAGTTGACCTCCGCCTGGGCGCGGATCTGCTCCATGGACAGCTGCTCGGCCGTACCGACCCCGCCCTGCCCCGCGTTGTTGACGAGTAGGTCGATGCGCCCGTACTCGGCGGTGATCTCGTCGACGACCCGCGCGGCCGCGGCGTGATCGGTGACGTCGAGCGCACGGACGTCCACGGCCACTCCTGCGGCGTCCGCCGCGGCCAGGAGCCGATCCGACCGGGTGGTGTCGCGCATCGTCGCGATCACGCGCGCGCCCGCTCGGGCGAGCTCCACAGCGGCGTGCATCCCCATGCCGGACGACGTCCCGGTGACGAGCGCGATTTCTGTCATGCGCTCACCGTAACAGCGTGTCGTCTCGTACGCCGTGGTGCCGATCCCGCACCCGATTTGCGAACGGTCACGCCGCATCCGCCTGGACGACGTCCGGACGGTCCACGATCCCGTTGGCCTTCGGCGGAATCCGCCGTTCGAGCGCGAGCGCCAGCACGCAGACGAGCACCGACCCGAGCACCATCGTCACGATGAACCAGACCTGCCGCCCCTCCTCGAGGAGCAGGCCCGCCGCGATCGGACCGGCGATCGCGCCGCCCTGGAAGGCGGCCGCGTTGATCGCGTTGTACCGGCCGCGGCTGCGGTCGGAGGCCAGGTCGTTGCAGATCGCGGGCACGGTGGGCTGCAGCATGGTCTCCCCGAACGCGAACACCCCCATGTACAGCAGCACGCCGATCGCCGCCGCCAGCGACCCCGGCAGCAGACCGGTGAGGCCCAGCAGCACCCAGGAGAGCGCCCAGATCGACGCCATGACCTGCATGACCCGGGTGCGTCGGCGCCCGCGGATCAGTCTCAGCACCGTGAACTGCAGCAGCACGATCACGGCGGTGTTCGCGGCGAAGGCGAACCCGATCACCTGCGTGGAGACGCCGGACACCTGTCGCGCGAAGGCCGGGAAGCCGCCCTCCATCTGCCCGTAGCCGATGAAGACCGCCAGGAAGGTGAGCAGCGTGAGCCACAGCACCGCCGGACGACGCAGGATCTGCCGGTAGCCCTCCGCGGGCTCCGCGTGCCCGTGGACCGGATCCGCATGCGTGCGCACGTGCCGCAGCGGTCCGAGCAGCAGAGCCATCGGGATGAGGGAGCTCGCGGCGTCGATGAGGAAGATCGCGGTGAAGGTCTCCGGACGGTGGACGTCGATGAAGAACCCGCCGACGATGCCGCCCACCCCGATGCCGAGGTTGACGAGGGCGAAGTTCACGCCGAAGTACTGCTGGCGGAGATCTCCGTCGACGATCGCCGC
>JAFDWP010000279.1 GCA_018268435.1 Actinomycetota bacterium | reverse complement strand
GGTGCAGGGCTCGTCGGCGGCGAATCCCGTCGTCGCGATCGTGGGGCAGACGAGGGCGTCGAAGCCCTCCATGAGCTCGCCGAACGGGCGGTAGAACGCGGCCTCCGCGTCGAGCCCCGCCACGAACTCGCCGCCGGCGGCCGCGGACGCCGCGAAGGCCCGCGTGTACGGCATGAGCTGCGCGGTGCGCTCCGGATCCCCGTCGGCGATCGACTCGATGAACGGGCCCATGACCGCGCCGAAGTGCGGCCAGGCGGTCTGCACCCCGCGCTCCGGTCCCCACGGCAGCTCGACGGTCTCGACGCTCGCCCCGGCGGCGCGCAGCGCGGCGACCACGGCGAGGGTGTTCTCGACGACCGCCGGATCCACCGCATAGCCGCCGAGGTCCAGGCAGACGGCGATGCGCATCCCGGCGAGCGATGCGACCGCCCCTGAGACCGCGGCGATGTCGCGCAGCGAGGCCTGGTCGCCCAACCAGGGGCCCGCGATCACGTTCTGCAGCATCGCGACGTCGGCGACGCTGCGCCCCATCGGGCCGTCCGCGCAGTACGTGTCGGAGTTGAACGGGGCCAGCCCCGGCACGCGTCCGAACGGCGGCTTGAAGCCGACGACCCCGCAGAACGAGGACGGGATCCGGATCGACCCGCCGATGTCGGATCCCGTCGCGAGGATCGTGGATCCGGCCGCGAGCACGGCCCCGGCGCCGCCCGAGGAGCCGCCGGGGGAGACCTCGCGGTTCCACGGGTTGCGGGTCACGCCCCACAGCGCGGTGTGCGTCACGGGTGCGCAGCTGTACTCGGGGGTCGCCGTGCGGCCGTGGATCACCGCACCGGCGGCCTGGATCCGCTCGACGATCGGGTGCGTCTCGTCGGCGATGTGCCCGCGGTCGAGCAGGCTGCCCTCCTCTGCCGTGCGCCCGGCGATGGGCTGCTCCTCCTTGAGCATGAGCGGGATGCCCTCGAGGGCCCCGGTCGGCTCGCCCGCGCGGAAGCGGCGCTCGGAGGCCCGGGCGGCGCCGCGCGCCTCGTCCCGCCATTCCTCGGTCACGGCGTTGATCACGGGCTCCGTCGCCGCGGTGCGGGCGAGCACGGCCTCGAGCAGGTCGACGGGGGAGAGCTCGCCGCTGCGGAAGCGCGCGGCGGCCGTGGTGGCGGTGAGGTGGTGCAGGTTCATGGAGGTCCTTCGGGGGCGTGGTGTCGAACGGCTCAGGCCGGCACGGGTACGGAGTCGAGCAGCAGCCGGGTGTACTCGTGCTGCGGATCGGCGAGGATCTCGGCGGTCGCGCCGCGCTCCACGATCTCGCCGCGGCGCATCACCACGGTCTGCTCGCAGACGCGGCGCACGACGGCCAGGTCGTGGCTGATGAACAGGAGCGTGAGCCCCTGGCGGCGCCGGATGTCGGCCACGAGGTCGAGCACCTGCGCCTGCACGGAGACGTCGAGGGCGCTGGTGGCCTCGTCCATCACGAGCAGGTCGGGCTCGATCGCGAGCGCCCGGGCGATCGCCACGCGCTGTCGCTGCCCACCGGAGAGGGTCTTGGGCCGCGCGACCGCCTGCTCCTCGCCGAGTCCGACGGCGGTGAGCAGCTCGAGCGCCCGCCCCTGCGCGGCGGCCCTGTCGAGCCCGGCGTGCAGCTGCAGCACATCGGCCACGGCGCGTCCGGCGGGGATGCGCGGATCCAGGGACAGGTACGGATCCTGGAACACCATCTGCACGCTCTTGGCCCGGGCCAGGCGCTCGGCGCGGCTGCGCGGGGCGGCGTCGACGACGCGACCGCCGATGCGGATCGTGCCGGCGTCGGCCTGCTCGAGGCCCACGATCATCCGGGCGAGGGTGGACTTGCCGGATCCGGACTCCCCGACCACGGCGAGGGCTCCGCCGGAGGGGATCTCCAGGGTGGCATCGGCGACGGCGTGCACCGGGCCGCGCCCGCGCACCGCGTACGTCTTGGAGACGCCGGCGACCTCGACCATCGCCTGCGCCGCGTCGCCGTCGGTGCCGGGGGCCCCGTCGTCGCCCTGGAGCCGCGGTGTCGCCGCGACGAGGCGCCGGGTGTACTCGGCCTGCGGATCCCGCAGGACCTCGCGCGCCGGACCCTCCTCGACGATCGCGCCGTCCTTCATCACGACCAGGCGATCGCACAGGGATCCGGCGAGGTTCAGGTCGTGCGTGATGAAGAGCATGCCCATCCCGCGCTCGGCGCACAGCTCGCGCAGCACCTGCACGATCTCGGCCTGGGTGGTGACGTCGAGCGCGGTCGTGGGTTCGTCGCAGACGAGCAGGCGCGGCGAGGTGGTCAGGGCGCCGGCGATCATCACGCGCTGCAGCATGCCGCCGCTCAGCTCGTGCGGGTGCTGGTCGAGGTGGTCCGCGGGCGACGGCAGGCGCACGTCGGCGAGGAGGTCGACCGCACGTGCCCTGGCACGCGACCGGCTCCACCCGTCGTTCAGCCGCAGCGCCTCGGTGAGGTGGTCCCCGATCGTGCGCATCGGGTTGATGCCCGCGCGCGGATCCTGGAACACCAGGGCGGCATCGGAGCGTCGGATGCGGCGCAGGTCGCCGGGCTCCAGCGGCGAGCGGCCGCCGTCGGAGCCCGTGCCGCGCTCCGACCTCGTACCGTCCTCCGGGCCGGCACCGCTGATCCGGACCGTGCCGCCGATCACGGCCCGTGCCGGTGTGAGCCCGAGCACGGTGCGGGCGGTGAGCGACTTGCCGGATCCGGACTCGCCGACCAGGCCCACGGTCTCGCCGCGGGCGACCGAGAGCGAGATCCCGTGCAGCAGACGGGTGCCGTCGGCGAGGTCGAGGGTGAGGTCGCGGATGTCGAGCAGGGCGGATCCGTGCGTGTCGAGGGCTGCGGCGGTCATGCGGGGGTCCCCCCTCCGATGCGGTCGGAGAGATCCTCGCCGACGATGTTGACGGCGACGACCACGAGCACCACCACGATGGCGGGCGCGATCGCCGGGAGGAACTGCCCGGCGGCGACGCCGGCCTGGGCCTCGTTGATCATGGCGCCCCAGTCGGCCGTGGGCGCCTGTACGCCGAGGCCGAGGAAGGACAGGCCCGCGAGCTCGGCGAGCACGTAGCCGAAGTTCAGGGTCGACTGCGCACCCACGATGGGGGCGATGTTCGGCAGCACCCGGCGCAGCGCGATCCACGCACCGCCGAAGCCCTGCACGCGGTACGCCGCGACGTATGGCCGGGTGCGCTCCGCGGCCACGAGCGAGCGGGTCAGCCGTGCCACGAACGGCGCGTAGGAGATGCTCATCGCGATGACCGGGGCGACCAGGCCCTTGCCGAACAGGGCGACGGCCATCATCGCGATCAGCAGGGACGGGAACGCGAACAGCACGTCGAAGACGCGACCCAGCACGGCGTCGATCCAGCCGCCGCGCCAGCCGGCGAGCAGGCCCAGCAGGATGCCGAGCGCGGTGGAGAACACGACGACGAGCAGCGGGCCGAGCAGCGCCGTCCGGCCGCCCCAGATGATGCGGCTGAGCAGGTCGCGGCCGAGCGCATCGGTGCCGAGCCAGTGCGCGGCCGACGGCGGCGCGTAGAACGCGGTGAAGTCGACGGCGTCCGGGTCGTAGGGTGCGACCCAGGGGGCGAGGATCGCCGCGAGGGTCACGATCGCGAGCACGACGAGGCTCGTGAGCACGATGCCGCGGCCGCGCATGGTCTTCGGCATGCGCAGGACGCGCACGGCCAGGGTGGGGGCTGAGGAGGTCATCGGGCTGCGGCTCCGGCTGCGGATCGAGGGTCGATCCAGGGTTCGAGGATGTCGATGACCGCGTTCACCACGACGAACGCGGTGACCACGAGCAGGACGATGGCCTGCACGACGGGGAAGTCGAGGCGGTCGACGGATCCGACGAGCAGGGAGCCGATCCCGGAGAGGCCGAACGCCTGCTCCACGATCGAGCTGGCCACGATGAGCCCGGCCACGAGCACACCGGAGACCGTGAGGATCGGGCCCAGTGCGTTGCGCAGCACGTGCCGACGGACCACCGCGAACCGGGTGATGCCGCGCGAGGTGGCGACCTCGACGTGCTCCCGGTTCAGCTGCTCGACCATGGCCGAGCGGGTGACCTTGCCGACGAGCACGATGAACACGATCGCCAGCGCGATCGACGGCAGCACCAGGTGGTACACCATGTCCCCGAAGCCGGATCCGGACCCGAACGAGGGGAACCAGCCCAGCTGCACCGAGAACACCGCGATGAGCAGGATCGCGCCGACGAACGACGGGATCGCGCCGAGCACGGTGAGCAGGATGAGGATGCCGCGGTCCGCCGCGCGTCCCCGGTTCAGCGCCGCCACCGCGCCGCCGACCAGGCCGACCACGGCGATGATCGCCCCCGCCATCACGACGAGCGTGAGGGTGACCGGCAGCCGGTCGCCGAGCACGGCCGTCACGTCCTGGCGGTACTGCAGCGAGCGGCCGAAGTCGCCGTGCAGCACGCCGGCGATCCACCGCAGGTACTGCTGCCAGGGCGGCAGGTCCAGCCCGTACTGGGCGGTGATGTCGGCGATCGCCTCGGGCGAGGGCTTGCGCCCGCGCAGCAGGAAGCGGATCGGGTCGCCCGGCACGAGGAACCGGGAGAAGAAGACGAGGAGCGAAGCGAGGAAGAGGGTGAGCAGGAGCCCACCCAGCTTCCCCGCGACGCGACGGAACGTGCTCATCGGATCAGTGCTGTCCTGTTCTCAGGGATCTGCGGCGCGCTCAGCGCTTGCCGATCTCGGCGGCCCACGGGTAGTAGAGGAACGCCATCGACGGCTGCAGGCCGGTGATGCGCTTGCCCAGGAACAGCGGCAGCGGCCCGGCGGTGAGCGGCAGCCACGGGAGCTCCTCGTTCGCGATCTGCTGCGCCTTCGCCGTCAGCACGCTGCGCTCCGCCGGGTCGAACGTGCCGATCGCCTTGTTGACGGTGTCGTCGAACTCCGGGTCGCTCCAGCCGCCGTAGTTGCTGAAGTCGCCGGTGCGCAGCACGCCGTACATCTCGAGGGCGTCCGGGCTGGACAGGTACCAGACCGTGTAGAACAGGTCGACGCCCTCGCGCGCGCTCGGGTCGCTGAACAGCGCCGTGTACTGCGCCGGGGTGACGGTCTGGATCTTCAGCTTCAGGCCGATCGACTCGGCGGCGGCCATGGTCGCCTGCGACACGACGGCGAACTCGTTGCCGATCGGCGCGGTCACGTACGTGAGCTCCTTGCCGGTGGCACCCGCCTCCTCGACGAGCTTCTTCGCCTTCGCGATGTCCTGGTCGTAGTGCGTGACGTCGTCGAACGCGGTCCGGGTGGCCTCGGGGGACGCGGACGCCCACACGAGCTTGGTGGTGAGCACGTCGCTGACCTCGCCGATGTTCTGCGAGGCGGCCTTCAGGATGCCCTTGCGGTCGAGGGCCAGCATGAGGGCCTGGCGCACGCGCTTGTCGCCGAGCGGGCCGTTCATGTTGCTGATGACGAGATCGCTCGTGGCGCTGGACGGCGCGTACAGCATGTCGCCCTTGCCCGACGCCTGCAGCTGCGCGGCGGCCTCGAGCGGGACCATCCAGGATCCGTCGACGCTGCCCGACTTCAGGGCGTTCACGCGCGCCGTCGCATCCGGGATGATCGCGAACGTCATCTGCTTCGACTTGGCGCGCAGATCCTTGTCCCAGTAGCCGTCGTAGCGCTCCAGAGTGACGGACTCACCCGACTTCCACTGCTTCAGCGAGAACGGGCCGGTGCAGTTCACCCCGCCGGTCGAGTTGCCGTAGTCCTTGCCCTTGGCGGCCAGGGTCGCCGCGGATTCGACGACGCCGGCGGAGCCGCCCATGCCCAGGTTGAACTGGGAGTCGGGGATCTTCGTCTTGACGGTGACCTCCATCGGCCCGGTCTGGGTGACGGACTCGACGTTCTGGTAGACGGAGAACCAGCTGGATCCGACCTCGGGATCCATGATCCGGTTCATCGACGCGACCGCGTCGGCGGCGGTCATCGGGGTGCCGTCGTGGAACGTGACGCCGTCGCGCAGCTCGTAGACCCAGGTGAGCGGGTCGGGGTTGGCGAAGCTCTTCGCGAGACCCGGGCTCAGGGTGTAGTCGGGGTTCAGCCGCAGCAGCGACTCGCACACGTTGGCGAGCACCTGGTTGTCGGGGTAGTCGAACGCATAGGCGTAGTCGAGCGTGGCGGGTTCGGCGTACAGCGCGAACGTGTACGCGTCGATGTCGCCGGACGGCGCCGCGGTGGTCGTGGTCAGCTTCCATTCCGTCGTGGCGGCGGAGGTCGAGCCGCCCCCGCTGCTGCCGGAGCAGGCGGTGAGGGACGTCGCGGCGATGAGCGCCGCGGCGCCGGCGACGGCGATGCGGCCCAGGCGGGTTCGGGTCATGACAGCTCTCCTTCGAGCTCGGTGCGGATGGTGTGTGCGGGGGTGAGGGCGGGCTCGGCGGAGAACACGGCGGCGCCGTCGATCCAGGTCTGCACGACGCGGCACCCGAAGATCTCCTCGGGCGGGACATCGAACGGCGACGGGTCGATCACGACGAGGTCGGCGCGGTAGCCGGGGCGGATGCTGCCGGTGTCGTGGTCGCGGTGGTTCACGTAGGCGCTGCCCGAGGTGTAGGCGGCCATCGCGGTCGCCAGGTCGAGGCGCTGGTGCGCGCCGCCCAGAGGCTCGCGGTCGGAGCCGGGGGTGGTGCGGTTGACGGCGATGTGGATCGCCTCGAGGGGTGCCGCGCTGGAGACGGGCCAGTCGCTGCCGGCCGCGAGGCGGACGCCGGCGCGCACGAAGTCGCCGAACGGGTACTGGCGCGCCTCCTGACCCTCCTGCAGGAACGGCAGGGTGAGCTCGTCGAGCTGGTCCTCGTGCGTGGCCCACAGCGCCTGGATGTTGGCGACCGCGTCCAGCTCCGCGAAGCGCGGCACGTCCTGCTCGGCCACGATCTGCAGGTGCGCGAGGTGGTGGCGGCCGTCGGTGCGCCCGTTCGCGGACCGCGCGGCGGCGAGGGCGTCGAGCGCCTCGCGGACGGCGCGGTCGCCGAGTGCGTGCATGTGCACCTGCTGCCCGGCCGCGTCGAGCGCGGTGACGTACTCGCGCAGGCGATCCGGGTCGATGAAGCTCAGGCCGTGGTTGTGCGTGTCGTGGCCGTGCCCGTCGCGATAAGGGGTGAGCATCGCGGCGGTGTGGTTCTCGGCCACGCCGTCGACCATGATCTTCGTGGTGCCGAGCTCGAGCCGCTCCGGCGCGCCGAGGGCGGCGATGCGGTCGCGCTTCGCGACCATGCGCGCGACCTGCTCGATGCCGCCGTCGCGCTCCCACCACTGCGCCCCCGTGACGTGCACCCGCAGGGAGCCGTCGGCGAGGGCCTTCTCATAGGCGGTCATCGGATCCGGCACGCCGATCGCGCTGGATCCGACCATCGCGTCCTGCCAGCCGGTGATGCCGAGCCCGAGGAGCTCCTGCTGGGCGCGCAGCAGACCGCGGTAGCGCAGGTCCTCGGAGATCTCGGGACGGACGGCGGCGAACATCTCGCCGGCGCCCTCGTGGAAGGTTCCGGCCGGAGCGCCGTCGGCCTCGCGGATGATCACCCCGTCGGCGGGGTCCGGGGTCTCGGCCGTCACGCCGGCGCGGGCGATGGCCTCGCTCGAGGCCCAGATGCTGTGGTGGTCGCGGCTCGCCAGCAGCACCGGTCGGCCGGGGGCCGCCGCGTCGAGCAGGCCGCGGGTCGGGTTGCCGCCGGGGAAGCAGTCCATCGACCACCCGCCCCCGAGGATCCACTCCTCCGCCGGGTTGGCCTCGGCGTAGGCGCGCACCGCGGCGACGGCCTCGTCGGCGGTCGCGGTGCCGCTGAGGTCGCACTGCAGCAGCTCGACGCCGCCGCCCACCGCGTGGATGTGCGCGTCCTGGAAGCCCGGGCTGAGCAGAGCGCCGTGCAGGTCGATGAGCTCGACGGATCCGTCGGGCTCGGCGCCGAGGATCGCGGCCAGCTCGGTCTCGGGGGCGATCCGGTCGATGCGATCGTCGCGCACGATCACCGCCCGGCCGAGCAGGGGGGATCCGGATCCGGTGAACACCGGTCCGCCGTGGAAGACGCGCGTGGTCATCGTCCGCCTTTCGTCGTTTCGTCGTTGAACCAGGCCGAACGGCCGCGGGATGCGACAACGCTAGTCAGCGTCAAGGATGATGTCAACAGTGTTGACCAAACCGGTGACAGCGGCCTCCGGGACGTGGCACGATAGGAGCAGGAGGGGACATGGCGGCGAAGAAGGACCGGCGGGCCGGGCACACCGACGACGGGCAGCCGGCACGCGCGCGTCTCGATGCGGGGGTGATCGTGGCCGCGGGGCTGGAACTGGCGGAATCCGGGGTCTCGTCGATCTCGGTGCGCGAGCTCGGCACCAGGCTGGGCGCGGATCCGACCGCGATCTACCGGCACTTCCGCAGCAAGGACGACCTCATGCGCGCCCTGCTGGACGACATCACCCTGCGCGGGGTGGAGAGCGTGACGCTGCCGCGCGAGGACTGGCGGGGGCGACTGCGGGCGCTGGCCGCGGCCACGCTGGACCTGTACTCGCGGTATCCGGCGGTCGGTGCCGAGGCGACCACGCTCACCACGCACGGCCCCGGCGAGTTGGGGGCGATCGAGCTCATGCTCGAGGCGTTCACGATCGCCGGGCTGGACGAGGACGACGTCGTGCGTCACTACGCACTGCTGGCGTCGCACCTGATCTCGAGCGCCGCGGGCGTCGCGCGCGCCCGCGCCGACCGCGGCGGCGGAGAGCTCGACGGACCGTGGTTCGACGAGCCGCCGCTGGCGGATCCGCGCACCTACCCGCGGATCGCCGCGCACGCGATCGCGCTGGCCTCCCTGCGCGACAGCGACCTCTACTTCGCCGGCGTGGAGCTCGTGCTGGAGTCCGCCGAGCGCGCCGCGCGCTGACCCCGGTCCCTGAGCGAGGATCGCGCTCGCCCACCCCGGTCCCTGAGCGAGGAGCGCGCTCGCCCACGCCGGTCCCTGAGCGAGGAGCGCGCTCACGCCTCACCCCGGTCCCTGAGCGAGGAGCGCAGCGACGAGACGAAGGGCGCTCGTCGCACCCACGCCCTTCGTCTCGCTGCGCTCGCTCAGGGACCGAGGGTGCCGCGCTCACGCCCCACCCCGGTCCCTGAGCGAGGAGCGCAGCGACGAGACGAAGGGCGCTCAGCGCACTCAGGCCTTGGCGGGCGGCAGCAGCTCGGTGACGAGACGCTCGACGCGCCGGCGGATCTCGTCGCGGATCGGGCGGACCGCGTCGAGGCCCTGGCCCGCGGGGTCGTCGAGCACCCAGTCCTCGTACCGCGTGCCGGGGAAGAACGGGCACGCGTCGCCGCAGCCCATGGTGATGACGACGTCGGAGCGCTGCACCGCCTCCGTCGTGAGCACCTTCGGCTGCTCGGCGGCGATGTCGATCCCGAGCTCCGCCATCGCGGCGACCGCGACGGGGTTGATCGCCTCGGCGGGCAGGGATCCGGCGGAGCGCACCTCGACCCGCCCGCCGGCGATGTCGCGCAGGAATCCCGCGGCCATCTGCGAGCGGCCGGCGTTGTGCACGCACACGAATAGGACGGTGGGGCGGGCGTGTTCGGCGGTCATCGCTCTCCTCGGGTGTCGGTCCCACCGGCCAAGGCGAGCGGACGGGTGCCGATCTGCAGGACCGGGGCGGCGCAGCAGCTCCCGCCGACACCGTCGAACTCGTCGGATCCTCCGCAGACGCCGGTGCTCGGAAGGCTGAGCTCGTTGCGGGCGGCGGCCTCGTGGTCGCCGGCGAGGTGCGCCGCGACGCTGCGCACCTGCTCGTACCCGGTCAGCGCGAGGAAGGTCGGGGCGCGACCGTAGCTCTTGGCGCCGACGATGAAGAACCCGGGCTCCGGCTGCGCGAGCTCACGAGCGCCGGTCGCGGCGACCGATCCGCAGGAGTGCACGTTCGGATCGATCTCGGCCGCGATGCCCGCGACCGCCTCCAGAGCCGGATCCAGGGCGACGCGCAGCTCCCCGAGGAAGGCCGTGTCCGGGCGGAATCCGGTGAGCGCGAAGAGGTGCGCGACACCGTCGAGCTCACGCCCGTCCTCGGCGACGACGGTGAGCCCGTCCGGGTGCAGGCGGAGCTCCGAGACGCGGAATCCGGTGAGCACCTCCACGAGGCCCTTCTCCATCGCGCGTCGGGCGCGCACCCCGAGCGCCGCGCGCTGCGGCAGGCCGTCTCCGGCCCCGCCGCCGAACACGGAGCCCATGCTGCCGCGGCGCAGCACCCAGGTCACGCGGGTCCCCGGCTCGCTGCGTGCGAGCTCCGTGAGCCGGAGCACGGCATGTGCGGCGGAGTTGCCCGCACCCACCACGACGACGTGACGACCCGCCAGCCGCGTGACGTCGGCGGGGATCCGGTACGACACGCGATCTGCGGCCGCGCGCTCCCCGAGCGCCGGGAGCCCGTCGGCGCCGGCCGGGCCGGGCGCCGCCCAGGTGCCGGAGGCATCGAGCACGGCCCGGGCGCGCACCACGGACTCGTGGCCTTCCGCGTCGATCGCGTGCACGACGAACGGCGCCTCGCGGCGACCGGAGCCCACGACGCGGTCGCGACCGAGGCGCGTGACGCCGGTCACGGTGACGCCGGTGCGGACGCGGTCTCCCAGCGCGGCGGCGAGCGGCGCGAGGTAGCCGTCGACCCACTCCCGTCCGGTCGGGCAGCCGCCGACCGGGGCGACCCAGCCGGTGCCCTCGAGCAGGCGCCGCGCGGCGACGTCGATCAGTTCGGGCCACTCGGAGAAGAGCCGCACATGCCCCCATTCGGAGACGGCGGCTGCGGCGGTCGCGCCCTGTTCGAGCACCAGCGCGTCCTGACCGCGCTCAGACAGGTGGGCGGCGGCGGCGAGGCCCTGCGGGCCCGCACCCACGATGACGACGGGCAGATCGGATGCCATCAGCACTCCTCGAATCGAGACGTCATGGATTGAGATTCATCAATACGACTACGGTCCTGCATCTATTGAAGATTGTCAATACATGAGAGACTGGGGTCATGACGCTCCCCGTGACCATCGCCGCCGATGCGGACTGCTGCGGCGGCGCGCGCCAGGCTCCGGTCGCCGCGGCGGAGGCCGACAGGATCGCGCGCGTGTTCAAGGCGCTGGGGGATCCGACGCGGGTACGGCTGCTCTCGCTCATCGCAGGCGGGCCCGGCGGCGAGGCATGCATCTGCGATCTCACCGAGCCGGTGGGGCTGTCCCAGGGCACGGTCTCGCATCACATGAAGCTGCTCGCCGAAGCCGGATTGGTCACCCGCGAACAGCGCGGCCGGTGGGCGTACTTCGCGATCGCGGACGGGGCTCTCGACGCCGCCGCGGCGTCACTGCGCGCGCTCTGAGGCCGGGCCTCGGCGCCGGCGGGATCCCTCGGACCCGATCCCGTCGGTCACGCCCGGATCCGGATCAGATCCTGGCGTCCTGCCTCGGGATCCACACGTGCTTGATGATGATCAGGATCGACGCCGTCACCGGAACGGCGACGAGGGCGCCGAGCAGGCCGAGCAGCGTGCCGCCGACGAGCGCGCCGATCACCACGAGCGATCCGGGGATCGCGATCGCCTTGTTCATCACGCGCGGCGTGATGACGTAGGCCTCGACCTGCATGTAGACCACGTAGACGGCCGCGAAGATCAGCGCCATGAGCGGCGACGTGAACAGGGCGATGCCGGTGCCGATCATCCAGAACAGCACGGAGCCGACGAGGGGGATCAGCGTGATCAGGAAGGCGACGGTCGCCATCAGGGGCGGGAACGGGAGCCCGAGCACGAGGTACAGGATGAACACGATGACGGCGTTGATGAACGCGAGGCTCACCATGCCCATCACGTAGCCGCCCACAGAATCGGTGATCTCCTCGGTGATCTGATCGATGCTCTTGCGGTCGCGCGCCGGAGCCAGGCGCAGGAGGCCGGTCTTCATCGACGGCAGCGTGGCCAGGAAGTACAGCGTCAGGACGATGACGATCAGACCGCCGGAGATACCGGTGGCGATGCCCGCCGCGATGCCGGTGCCGATCTGCAGCGCGCCGCCGCCGATCTGCGCGATGCGCGCCGGGTCGCTGAGGAACTTCTGCACCTCGGCGATGAGATCCGTCAGTCCGACGCCGAAGCGGTCCTCGAGCCAGTGATAGAACTCGGTGGTCGTGAAGCCGCGGATCGTGCTCGGGATGCTCGTGATGAAGGTCGCGATCTGATCGATGACCGTCGGCATGATGGCCAGCACGACGACCGCCAGCACGAGCGCGAAGCCCACGATGACCGCGACCACCGACCACGCCCGGGACAGGCCGTGCTTCTCGAGCCAGCGCACGGCGGGATCGAGGCCGAGGGCGGCGAACAGCGCGAGGGCGATGTAGATGAGCACGGTCGACAGGCTCGACAGTGCGAGCCCCAGCAGGAGCGCGGCGAGGCCGCCCAGGACCCCGAGGAAGCCGACCACGAACGGTCGGTCGATCCGGGTCCAGAACGAGGCGCGCGGGGTGGCCGCCTCCACGTACCGGCCGGATGGGAGCTGCGGCGCGTCCTCGGCGTCGCCCGAAGGGTTGTCCCCGGCGGCGGCGGCGGCGGTCGTGGCGACGGCGTCCGCGGCGGTCGTGGCGGATCCCTCGGGTGCGTCGGGGACGTCGGCGGAGCTGCGCTCTTCGCGGGTCATGGGTTCACTGTAGGGGAGCGGCGTCACCGGGCGCACCGGGTACGTGCGGAACGCGTTATCGTCGGAGGGATCGCACGTCCGCCGCACGGTGAGGAGCCCCGATGACCGCCGCCGATCCCCGCACCGAACTGCTGCGACTGCGCGCCAGCATCGACAACATCGACGCCGCGCTCACCTTCATGCTCGCGGAGCGGTTCCGCTGCACGCAGCAGGTCGGCCTGCTCAAGGCCGAGCACGAGATGCCGGCGTCGGATCCGGGCCGTGAGGAGCAGCAGGTCGCCCGGCTGCGAGCGCTCGCCGAGGAGGCGCATCTGGATCCGGAGTTCGCGGAGAAGTGGTTCAACTTCATCGTCGCCGAGGTGATCCGGCACCACACCGAGGCCGCCGAGTCGCGCTGAGCGCCCCGCTCAGACCCTATGAGTGTGGGGTTCTGATGTTGGTGTTGTAGGCCCAGGGCCTCACGGTGCAGATTCGTGGATCATCCCCCGAGATGGGCTTGGGGGTGCCGACATGCAGCGGAGGCCCTGGTGTT
>JAFDWP010000278.1 GCA_018268435.1 Actinomycetota bacterium | reverse complement strand
CTGGACGGCACCACGATCGAGCAGATCTGTCAGGCCGTGGACGTGTCGCCGCGCACCTTCTTCAACTACTTCCCCTCCAAGGCCGCCGCCGCCCTGAAGCTGCCGGCCTCGGGGGTCGCCGACGAGGTGGTCCGCGACTTCCTGCAGGCCCGCGGCGAACTCGTCCCCGCGCTGTGCACCGTGGTCGGATCCACGATGGATGAGGGCCTGGATCGGCGGCGGATCAAGCTGCTGCTCGTGCGCCGACCGGAGCTGCTGCCCGCCTTCTCGCAGTGGATGGGATCCGTGCGCGAGGAGCTCATCGATCTCGCCGAGCGCCGCGCGTCCGACCGCGAACAGGCTGTGCTCGCGGTGTCGCTGGTCCTCGCCGCGATGAACGTGCTGGTGCACACCCGCACCACGCCGGACCGCCCGGGCGCCGCACGCCTGCTGCAGGCGCTGGACGGGCTCGTCGACGTGCGCGCCGCCGCGATGTCGGATCCGGAGCCTACGCTGGAGGCGTGACCTCCTCCGCCCTGGACCGGCTCGATCTGCCCCTGCGCACCGCACGGCTCCTCGTGCGCGCCAGCACCCCCGAGGACGCCGACGCCGTCTGGCGCTACCGACGCCTCGACGAGGTCAATCGCTGGCTCACCACCGCTCCGCCGGATGCCGAGGCCTTCCGCGCGCACTTCACCGACCCGGAGCGTCTCGCGATCACACTCCTCATGGAGCGGCCGGGGGTGGGCGTGATCGGCGACATCATGCTGCGCGTCGGCGACGCGTGGTCGCAGACGGAGGTGCGCACCCAGGCGATCGGCGTGGAGGCCGAGCTCGGCTGGGCCATGGATCCCGCGCAGCAGGGGCAGGGATTCGCGACGGAGGCGGTGCGTGCGGTGATGGCCGCATGCTTCACCGACCTCGGGCTGCGTCGGCTCAGCGCCGGCTGCTTCGCCGCGAACGAGGCGTCATGGCGCATGATGGAGCGCCTGGGCATGCGCCGCGAAGAGCACAGCCGCGGTACCGCGCTGCACCGCAGCGGCGAGTGGATGGACGGCATGAACTACGGCGTGCTGGCCGATGAATGGCGCGCCCGCGACGAGTGACATCGAATCGCGCCGACGCGCGCCGTTCCCTGGACACCGTGCGTGCGCGCGCCGTAGTGTGGGGCACACGCACGTGTAGACGGCCGCTCCTGCCGCACGTCCCCAGCGTAGGTGGAGGGTCTTCCCCAGAGACAGGCGGCCAGTGCGTGCACTGGCCCCCTCGGCGCATCCAGTCCCCACATGGATACCCCGAGGGGGCCGCTTCGTCCCCAGTATTCCGGTGTACCGTCATGCTAATCCCACGACGCGAGATTTGTCCCCCTTTTGGGGGACAAAAGTTGCCGAACATGAGTTACGCTGGATCCAGACGCACCCTCCGGTCGTCCTGGGTCCCCATCGCTCCCCCCGCGGTGGGGACCCGCTTCATTCCTGCCGGAGCCGCGTGAGGACGGGCGGATCCGCCGTCGTCACGCAGTGCAACATTTTCGTCACCTTGTCCGGCGGGGTGTTGCGCAGGGCTCCCTCTCGGCTAGCGTTGGCATCGTCGGTGCGTCCTGCGCCGGCATAAGCCCAAAGCAAGAAGGCAGTACATGACTCAGGGCACGGTTAAGTGGTTCAACTCGGAGAAGGGCTTCGGCTTCATCTCCCCCGATGACGGCGGGGCTGACGTGTTCGCGCACTACTCCGCCATTGCGACGTCCGGTTACCGCTCGCTTGACGAGAACCAGCGCGTCGAGTTCGATGTGGCGCAGGGCCCCAAGGGCCTGCAGGCTGAGAACATCCGTCCGCTCTGAGCGACACGGACCAGGACTCCTCCGAGGCTTCGGCCCCGGGGGAGTCTTTTCGTCGTGCCGGGGGTCTCAGACGCCGGGGAGCAGGATCCGGAGCAGCTGCTCCGGCGTCGCGACCTCGGCGACGGCTCCGGCCGACTCCCCCGGCTCGCCGAAGCCCCAGGTGACGAAGACCACGGGGATGCCCAGGGGCGCGGCGCCCTCGATGTCGTGCAGCCGGTCGCCGATGAGCACAGGGCGGCTCACGTCCACGCCGGCATCGGCCAGCCGGTGCAGCGCCCGGCGCAGCACGGCCTCCTTGCCGTCGTGCAGTCCGGCGGCGTCGGGCAGGGCCCCGGCGACGATGACGAAGTCGTCCATCAGCTGGTAGTGCTCGAGGATCGCGAGCACCTGGTTCTCCGGCTTGGAGCTCGCCGTCGCCTGCGGGATGCCCGCGGCCTTCACCGCCCGCAGCGCCTCCGGGACGCCGGGATAGATGCGCACGCTCGCCGCGTAGCCGTCGCGCGCCGCCAGCTCCCGGTACTCGCGCACGGCGCGATGGGCGTGCTGCTCGGAGAGCCCGGCGAGCTCCTGGAACGATTCGAACATCGGCGGACCGATCCACCGCGACAGCTCCCGCGCCGGCGGGGCGGGCAGGCCGAAGGAGGCGAAGACCTCGATCAGGCGCGGCAGGATCCCGGCGGAGGCATCGGCGATCGTGCCGTCGACGTCCCAGAGGACGCAGCTGTACGGGGAAACGGCCATGTGTATGCCTCTCTCGGAATAGAGGGTCAGAACAGTCGGGGTGCCCCGGACGAGATGCCCTTCATGTCCTCGTAGTCGAGCACGAGGCAGCGGATCCCGCGGTCCTCGGCGAGCACGCGCGCCTGCGGCTTGATCTCCTGGGCGGCGAACACGCCCTGCACCGGCGCGAGGTGCGGGTCGCGGCCGAGCAGTTCGAGGTAGCGGGTGAGCTGCTCGACGCCGTCGATGTCGCCGCGGCGCTTGATCTCGACGGCGATCGCTCCGCCGTTCGCGTCGCGCACCATGAGGTCCACCGGTCCGATCGCCGTCGGGTACTCCCGGCGCACCAGGGTGGCGCCCTCGGCGACGCGGTCGACCTGTTCGGCGAGCAGGCGCTGCAGATCCGCCTCGACGCCGTCCTTCTGCAGGCCCGGGTCGACGCCGAGCTCATGCGCGGAGTCGTGCAGGATCTCGTAGATCTGCACACGCAGCGCGTCACCGGTCTTCTGGTGCGTGACCCGCCAGACCTCGGTGACGCCGGCGGACGCCTCCTCCTCCCCCGGCTCCTCGGACTCGAGGCGGCACGGCGGGCTCATCCAGTTCAGCGGCTTGTAGCTGCCGCCGTCGGAGTGCACGAGCAGACTGCCGTCACCCTTGTGCACGAGCAGACGGGTGGCGAGGGGCAGGTGGGCGTTGAGGCGGCCGGTGTAGTCCACGGCGCAGCGGGCGATGACGAGACGCACCCGAAGAGCCTAGCCCGCCGCACGGAGACGTCGGGCGGGTCGCCGCGACGTCTGCACGATCGGCGGACGGATGCAGGACGGATCAGGGGATCCGGTCGTGCATCCGTCGCGGGGTCGTGCAGGTGTGGCACCCGTGGGCGCCGTCGCCGCCGACGCGCCGCACCGCGCCGCGCAGCGCACCCGGGCTCAGCTCGCCGAGACCTTCTCGTCCTCGCGGAGCGGACGCGCGGCGCCCGAGAACAGGCCGGACAGCGCCGCGAGCACCACCAGGATGTACAGCGTGTTCAGCAGGCCGATGTGGTTGCTGATGAAGCCCAGGACCGGCGGACCGCCGAGGAACGCGATGTAGCCGATCGTCGCGGCGGCGCTCACCCGGGCGGCGGCCTTCGCCGG
>JAFDWP010000277.1 GCA_018268435.1 Actinomycetota bacterium | reverse complement strand
GGCGCGACACCGGCGGCAGCGGATCCACGACCCTGCACCTGCGCGGGCTGGACTCGCGCATCACCGCGCTGATCGAGTCGGCCCAGCCGTCCCTGGACTACACCGCCTTCGAGTGGCTGCGCCGGGCCGCACTGTCGGACGCGCTGGCGTGGGACCGCGAGTTCGGGCGGGTGCGGGACGTCTCGCGCCTGGGTGTGGAGCGCAACCTGTTCCGGTACCGCTCGGTGCCCGTCGCCGTGCGCGCGACCGGCGAGGCGCCCCTGCGGGCCCTGCTCCGGGTGGCGATCGCGGCGATCCGCGGTGGCGGCGCGTTCACGCTGTCCTCGCCGATCGGACTCCCCGCGGCCGTGCGGCGCGTGCTCGGCGAGGCCGGGGTCACGGTGTTCGTGGAGAACGACGCCGAGTGGATCCAGCGGTTCACGGCCGGGCCTCTGCCGCGGCCGGACCGGGTGCGCATCGTCGGTGCGACCCAGGACGTCGCCGCGCTGCACGTCGCGCTCGCCGATGCCGTGCAGGGGGATCCGGATCTGGCGATCTTCGCCGGGGAGGTCACCACTGCCGGCCGCATCGAGCTGCTGCCGTTCCTGCACGAGCAGGCGATCGCGATCACCGCGCACCGCTACGGCAACCCGGACGACTGGAGCGCCGGGGTGATCTGAGCGCCGGTGCCACTCGGCCACGGGATCTTGAGATATCGGCATTCCGATCAGAGGCTCTTTTCGGCGCGCGTCGGGGGTCTAATGTGCCGCCATGAGTGCACTTCGAACCCCTCGGGTCCGCCTCATCGCCCTGATGGTGGCAACCCTCGCCCTCCTCGCGGCGCCCTTCGGCGTCACGTCTGCCATCGCCGCGTCGCCGGTCGCCAAGTATGTCGCGCTGGGCGACTCCTATGCCGCAGGGCAGGGGTCGGTCGGTGCCGTCGTGTGCGGCAACGCGACCACCGGCTATCCGGTGCTGCTCGGGCAGCAGCCGAAGACGAATCTCCTGCGAAACCCGTCGTGCTCTGGCGCGACGATCTCCGATGTCATGAGCGACCAGCTTCGCCAGGTCAATCGGGGCACCACGCTGATCACGATCACGGCGGGTGCCAATGACCTCGGTGCGAGCACGATCTATCAGGTGTGCGTGTTCGCGCCCGACTCCGGGGCCTGCTCGGACGCGCTGTCCGACGCGCTGCACACCAGACTTCCGGCCGCCCTCGCGTCGATGACGCAGCTGATCATGGCCGCGCACGACCGATCGCCGAACGCCGAGATCGTGGTGACGGGGTACCCGGAGCCGTTCTCCTTGGCCCACGCGGCTCCCTACCCCGAGATGCCCTTGGTGAACACCATCGTGCACATCCTGAACTCGTCCTTGCGCGACGTGGCCGTCGACGCCGGCGCCGCGTTCGCCCCGGTCGACTTCCGGGGCCACCAGTTCGGTGACTCCGACCCCTGGATCGGGGTCGACATCGGAAACCCGGTGACCCTGCTGCACCCGAACGCCGCGGGCGACGCGGCCTACGCGGCCGCGGTCCGGGCGGCGCTGCCCTGAGTGCGGCCGCCGGAGCCTGACCGCTGCCACGGGACGGGTGCCGGGTCAGGCCGCCGTCGGAGCGGGAACGTGGTCGGGGGCGGCCGGTGCCTCGGGCGCCGACACGGGCGGGCGACGGATCCCGCTCAGGGCGATGAGCAGGAGTCCCGCGCCGGCCCAGATCGCCAGGGTCAGCCACTGCGTGCCGGTCGCGGCATCCGGGAAGTACGAGAGCGTGCGGATCAGGGTGCCGGCGGCGCCCGGGGCGAGGGCCTGACCGATCGATCCCCAAGGCGTCGCGAGGAACTCCACCGGCACCGTCGCGGCCGACAGCGGGTTCGCGAGCAGCAGGGTGAAGGCCGCGCCGAGACCGAGGCCCGCGGTGCCGAGCAGGCTGTACAGCCCGACGATGGGCGCCGAGACCGCGGCGATCGACAGTGCGACCGCGGCCGCGTTCGTGAGGAAGTCGCCCTGCAGCGCGCCGAACCAGGCCTGCAGGATCGCCGTCAGCACCAGACCGGCGCCGACGGCGTAGACGGCGAGCCCGGCCAGGCGGCGCCAGCTGCCCTTGATGGCGAACGAGACGACCATCGCGCCCATCATGCCGCCGAGCGTCAGCGGGAACATCGCCGCGGCCATGCCGGTGCCGCGCGGGTCGGAGTCCGCGAGCGGCACGACGTCGGTCACCGCGACGGTCACGGTCGGGATCGTGAGTTTCTGCAGCGCGGCGGCGCCCACGGGGCCGGCGGCGGCGGCCTTCTGCACGTTCTGCTCGACGGTGCTGCGGATCTGTGCGTCGATCTGCGCCTGCAGTCCGGTGCCGAGGCCCTGCAGCAGCTGCGCGGCGGCGGTGCTCGCCGCCGACGAGGTGAGGATCTCGGGGGCGTCGGTCGGGGTGGATCCCAGCACGGTCGCGCCGTACGCGTGGCGGGTCTTGATCGCCCGGACGGCGGCGGCGCGGTCGTCGTAGGCGGTGAGCTTCACCGCGCCGTCGGCCTTCTTCT
>JAFDWP010000276.1 GCA_018268435.1 Actinomycetota bacterium | reverse complement strand
CGGCTATGTGGGCGTAGATGTCTTCTTCGTGATCAGTGGCTACTTGATCACCGGCATCGTGATGAGCGAGGTCGCACGAGGAACATTTTCCATTGCGAAATTCTACGAGCGACGGATCAGACGCATCTTGCCGGCACTCTTTCTGGTCGTAGCGGTCTGTGCTCCTATCGCTTTCTGGGTGTTACTGCCTGCAGATCTAAAAGAATTTAGTCAGAGCGTGATCGCCGTTTCCACATTCTCCTCCAATGTGTTTTTCTGGTCGCAAAGCGGTTATTTTCATGGGGCAGCCGAATTAAAACCACTACTCCACACATGGAGTTTATCCGTGGAAGAACAATTCTACGTCTTCTTTCCACTCTTGTTGCTGATGATGTGGCGCTGGAGGCGGGAATTTATCGTCCCCGTATTGCTGGCGATCACAGTGACCAGCCTGCTTCTGGCAGAGTGGGGCGCATTAAACAAGCCCATTGCGACATTTTTTCTCTTGCCAACACGGGCTTGGGAACTGTTACTGGGCTCGCTGACGGCCTTCCACCTCGCCAACGAATCGCGTCAACAGCTTAGTCTGGCACAGAATAATATACTTGCTGGGACTGGGCTCATTGCAGTGGCGTATGCAGTTTTTTGTTTTGACCCGAAAACCACTTTCCCCGGATTTCATGCACTTGTTCCAACGGTTGGGACGGCACTGATGATTATAAGCGCCAGACCAGATACGTGGACCGGGAAGCTTTTATGTCAGCCTGCCATAGTATCCATGGGCTTGATCAGCTACAGCACATACCTATGGCACCAGCCGGTATTTTCTTTTGCACGCCATCTTGGGATAGGAAATTCAGACACATTGGTTTTAGGGGCGCTCACAATATTGTCAATAGCCTTGGGCTATCTTAGTCGGCCCTGCAAAATTCATCCGCCGATCTCGGCCAGCTTGCCCATGACGGTTTTCCTCGCCCGCGCTGCCGGTGCCAGGGCTGCAGCCAGCGTGAGGAGCAGCAAGAACAAGGGCGCAAAAAAGCCCTGTAGCCCCAGGCGCACGATGGCCCGCAGCAACCAGCGGATGTTGTAGCCCGCCGCGCACAGCACCGCGTGTAGCGCATCGCCCGTTACGCCTTGCAGCCAGCAGCGGTCCATGCCGTTGTCGTGCTTCAAGTGCCCGATGCCTGGCTCCACCGCCTGCCTGCGTTTGAGCCAGCGCCGCTGCTGATCCGTCAGGCTCTTGAACTTGCCCCGGTGAATGATCTCGACACCCGGATTGCTCGCGTCCACGCCCCTGAAGCCCAGATCCACGACGACCTGTTTGGGCTGGGTGCCGCTGTCCTCGGTCAGGATCGTCACTTGCTCGAGCTGTTCTGCCAGCGTGTGGCCGTCGTAGGGGTTGCCGGTGAAGCTGCGCGCACCCACCATCAAGCCTTGCTTGTGCGTGACCGCCACGCTGACCTTCACGCCGAACTCGTAGGGCTTTCTGGCCTTGCCCTTGCCGATGCATTCGACCTCCGGGGCATGCAGCGCGTACAGCTTGTTCTTGTCCTTCGGGCGCTGGCTGCGGATGCGCTCGGCGCGCTGCATCAATGTGCGCAGGTTGTTCAACGTCAGGGCCGAGGCCTGGCTGGCCTGCTCGATCTTGCGCCCCACCTCGCGCAACACGATCCCGAGGATCGTGCGCTGGCGTTTGACGACCTTGCGCAGGCGCTTGAGCTGCTTGGCGTGGGCGTAACCACCAGCACGACGGCGCAAGTTCTTGCCTTCCTTGACAAAGGTCTGCTTCAGGGCGATGCCCGCACGTTTGGCTGCGGCCACCACCTTGTGGCGCGCGATCTCCAAGAGGCGTGAATCCACCGGGTGGGCAATGGCCTTCTCCTGCACCGTGGTGTCCACGATCAGCCGTTCGAACTCGGCCGGCTTGATGGCCTTGGACATCACCGCCGTATCGATGGTGGCCTTGAGCAGATCCTCCACGCCGGCCTCGCCGATGGCCGAGCGAAAGCGCCCGACTTGCGTGGCGTCACACGGCAGGCGTGGCTCGTAGAACGTCATGCCGCTGAAGTGTTGCCAGACCACGTTCTCGGCCCAGCGCTCGACCAGTTCCTCATCGCTGAGCTTGTAGGCGTGCTTGAGGTACAGCAGGCTGGCCATCAGGCGCAGGGGAAGACGGGGACGGCCGGCGGCGGCAACGCCGGCGCAGGCCACCTGCACGGATGGACCAAACAGATCGTCCTGTGCAATGGCGCGGCCCTCGCGCGCCTGACGGGCAAAGCGCGGCGCCAGCGCCGCCTCGATCTGCGTCCAGGGCAGCCGGCTGGCCAGCACCGCCAGCGGATGGCGCAGGTCAATCATCTGGGCCAGCGGCTGGCGGAAGAAATCGGCCTCGGACATCTGCAAAACTCCCAGGAATCAGAATCAGATTTGTTGATTCTCCAGGGATCGAGCACCAAGCGGAACTGGCGCAAACCCAGTGTGCATGCGGTTCAGCGGGGTTTTGCAGGGCCGACTCTGTATCTGGTCGCTGACGCGGCTGTGGAACAGGGCCGCCTGGCCCTTGCCGCCCGGCCATGGCTGGCCGCTCACACCCAGCTCGAAGTGGTTGGCGGCCTCGGGCTTGAGGTCGGGGTTGGGCAGAGCCGTGCCCATGCGTGCCGAGTAGCGATCCTTGATGGTGGGAAAGCGCGTCTTGTGCGAGAGCACGGCATAGACCTCGTCGCCCTGCTGCGTGAGCGCGTAGCCCAGGCG
>JAFDWP010000275.1 GCA_018268435.1 Actinomycetota bacterium | reverse complement strand
GGCCGACGATTCCGGGGGAGGCGCATGAGACGACCGCGCAGCCTCCGCCTGCAGGTGGTGCTCATCGCCTCGGCCCTGGTCGCGGCGGTGAGCGTCGTCGTCGGCGTGGTCGCGGTGCTGTCCCTGCACGATTACATGCTGGGGCAGGTCGATGCGCGCCTGAACGGCGCCGCCGCACGCGGGGCCGACATCGCCGGCGGACGCCCGGTGCAGAACGGCGGCACAGCCCCCGCGCCCACGCCACCGCCGTCGCCGCGGCCGAGCCGGGACGAGGTCGTCGGCGCACCGGGCCAGTCCGCGGGGACGCTCACGGCGGTGTTCCGCGACGGGACGTTCGAGGTCGGCGGCTGGATCTCGGTCAACGGCACCCGGCACGACCTCACCGCCGCGCAGAAGACCCTGCTCGCCGCCCAGCTGCCCACCGGATCCGCCGACCGCACCGCTCCGGTCACCGTCGACCTCGGCGGCTCGCTCGGCCCCTACCGGGTGGCCGCGCGCTCCACGCCCTCCGGGGCGGACGTGGTGACGGCGCTGCCGCTGGACCTGGTGTCCGCGGCGACCGGGCGGCTGCTGCTCGTGGTGACGCTGGTGGGGCTCGCCTGCATCGTGCTGGCCGTCGCGGCCGCGGCCCTCGCGATGGGTCGCGCGCTGCGCCCGCTGCGGCGCGTCGCGCACACGGCGGCCGCCGTGACCGCGGTGCCGCTGGATCGCGGCGAGGTGCGCCTGGCCGAGCGGGTCGACGCGCACGACATCGCCTCGACGAGCGAGGTGGGGCAGGTGGGGGCCGCGCTCAACGACATGCTCGATCACGTCGAGCTGGCCCTCACCCAGCGCGAGGCGAGCGAGTCCACGATGCGGCGCTTCGTCGCCGACGCCAGCCACGAGCTGCGCACCCCGCTCGCGACGATCCGCGCCTACGCGCAGCTGTCCGGCCGCCCGGATGCGGAGGAGGCAGAGGTGCGCGGGAACGCGGCCCTCATCGACGGCGAGGGCGTGCGGATGGGCGCGCTGATCGACCAGCTGCTGCTGCTCGCGCGCCTCGACGCGCTGCCCGAACTCGTGCGCGATGAGGTCGATCTGCGCCTGCTCGTCGCCGAGGCCGTGCTCGCGGCGCGCCTCGCCGATTCCGACGCCTCCGCATCGTCGGCGGGATCCGCCACCCGGCACACCTGGGTCATGGAGCTCGGCGAGGATCCGGCGCTCGTCCGCGGCGACGCGGCGGACCTGCGCCGCGTCGTCGACAACCTGCTCGGCAACGCGCGCCTGCACACCCCCGCGGGCACGACCGTGCGGGTGCGGCTCGACGAGGTGCGCACCGGGCAGGCGACCGGCGCGGTGCGCCTCACCGTCGCCGACGACGGGCCCGGCCTTCCCGACGCAGTGCGCGAGACGGTGTTCGAGCGGTTCGCCCGCGGTGAGGCCTCGCGCTCCCGCGACGGGGGCGGCGGCACCGGCCTCGGCATGGCGATCGCGCAGGCGGTCGTGGAGGCGCACGGCGGCACGATCGTGCTCGGACCGGGACCGGGGGCGACCTTCGTCGTGACACTGCCCTCCGCGCCGGAGGACGCGGCGCGGACTACCCTGGAAGGGTGACTGCGTACGTCTCGGCCTTCGATCTGTTCTCCATCGGTGTAGGACCGTCGAGCTCCCATACGGTGGGGCCGATGCGCGCCGGCGTGGACTTCGCCGCTCGCCTCGCCGCGGACGGCGTGATCGATCGGGTGGCTCAGGTCACCTGTTCGCTGTACGGATCCCTCGGCGCGACCGGCCTCGGCCACGGCACCCCCGATGCGGTGGTGGCGGGCCTGCGCGGACTCACCCCCGAGACCTGCGATCCGGCCGACGTGCGCCGCGCCTGGGCGGACTGGACCGACGGATCCGCGCTCGCGCTGAACGGCACGCACGACGTCGTGTTCGTGAAGGACGACATCACCTTCGAGCCGCGCACCCGGCTGCCCGGGCACCCCAACGCGATGACCCTGCGCGCGCTCGACGCCGACGGCATCCACCTCGCGCAGGAGACCTACTACTCGATCGGCGGCGGCTTCATCCGCCGCGACGGCGAGGACGACACCCGTGCCCTGGCGACGGCCGCGTTCCCGTTCGCCTACCGCGATGCCGCCTCCCTGCTGGAGCTCTGCGACGAGAACGGGATGACGATCGCCGAGCTCGCGCGCCGCAACGAGACGGCGCTGCGCAGCGAGGAGGAGGTCGCCGCGGGGCTCGACGCGATCTGGAACGCCATGTCGGCCTGCGTCGACGCCGGGCTGCACGCCGAGGGCACGCTGCCCGGGATCCTCCAGGTGAAGCGTCGCGCCGGCGCGATCCGGGAGCAGCTCGACGGGATCGAGGCCGAGGGCCACCCTGCCGTGCCGGGCGAGTGGCTGGGCGCGTTTGCGCTCGCCGTGAACGAGGAGAACGCCGCGGGCGGGCGGGTCGTGACCGCGCCCACCAACGGCGCCGCCGGAATCCTCCCCGCCGTGGCGATGTACTGGTGGCGCTTCCTCGCCGACTCCGGGCTCGGGGCCGGCAACGCGGTCACCCCCTACGGCGAACTGGTGGGCAGCGCGCTGCTGGGCTTCGGCGCCGAGGCCTCGCTGGTCGCGGTCGGCGCGATCGAGGACCCCGATGCGGTCGCCGAGGCCAACCGCCGCCGCGGCATCCGTCGGTTCCTGCTCACGGCGACCGCGCTCGGCTCGCTGTTCAAGGCGAACGCGTCGATCTCGGGCGCCGAGGGCGGCTGCCAGGCCGAGGTCGGATCCGCCTGCGCGATGGCCGCGGGCGGCCTCACCGCGGTGATGGGCGGCACGAACCGTCAGATCGAGAACGCCGCGGAGATCGCGATGGAGCACCACCTCGGGCTCACCTGCGACCCGATCGGCGGGCTCGTGCAGATCCCCTGCATCGAGCGCAACGCGATCGCCGCCTCGACCGCCGTGACCGCGGCGCGACTCGCGCTGCGCGGCGACGGCCAGCACTACGTGTCGCTCGACGCCGTGGTCGAGACCATGCGCCAGACGGGTCTGGACATGTCGACCAAGTACAAGGAGACGAGCGAGGGCGGTCTCGCGGTCAACGTCATCGAGTGCTGAGATGGGCGCATGACCACGACACGGCGCAGGGGGCGCCCCAAGGGGGAGTCCGGATCCCGCGCGCTGATCGTCGTCGCCGCCGAGCACGAGTTCGGTGAGAACGGCTACGACGGCGCCACGATCCGGGCGATCGCGGGGCGTGCGGGCGTCGATTCCGCGCTCGTGCACCACTACTTCGGCACCAAGGCGGATCTGTTCGCCGAGGTGATCGGGATCCCGCTGCGTCCGGACGTCGACGTCCCCGCGATCCTGGAGGGTCCGCGCGACGAGGTGGGCGAGCGGCTGGTCCGCTACGTGCTGGAGGCGTTCGAGCGGCCGGACGTGCGGCGGCGCGGGGTGACCATGATCCGCGTCGCGATCGGGTCGAAGGTCATGTCGCCGCCCCTGGTCGGGTTCCTGTCCCGCGAGCTGATCGGACGGATCGCCGCGCGGCTCGACGTGCCGGACGCGGGCCTGCGCGCCGCCCTCGTGGCCTCGCAGATCGCGGGGATTCTCGTCACCCGGTACGTGGCGAAGATCCCGCCGATCGCCGACGCGCCCGTGGACGAGCTCGTCGCCCGCGTGGGCCCGACCATCCAGCGCTACCTGTTCGAATAGCCCGCACCCTTGACCTCGGCGGGTCCCGGATCCATAATTCATCGCATGATGAATAACGTGGTGGCGATCGAGGGGCTGCGGGTGCGGCGCGGCCGGCACGATGTGTTCGACGGCCTCTCGCTGACCATCCCGCGCGGCGAGGTGACCGGGCTCCTCGGCCCGTCGGGCTGCGGCAAGACCACGCTCATGCGGTCGATCGTCGGCGTGCAGCGCGTGCGCTCGGGCAGCGTGCAGGTGCTCGGGGAGCCGGCCGGATCCGCGTCGCTGCGCCGTCGCGTCGCCTACGGCACGCAGGGTGCGGCCGTGTACGCCGACCTCACGGTGCGGCAGAACCTGCGCTACTTCGCCGCCGTGCTCGGGGTGGGCCGCGCCGAGGCCGACCGCGTGATGGAGCAGGTGGGGCTCTCGCCGTACGCCGGGCAGGAGGTCGCCGCGCTCAGCGGCGGGCAGGCGAACCGGGTGTCGCTCGGGGTCGCGCTGCTGGGGTCTCCGGAGCTCGTGGTGCTGGACGAGCCGACCGTGGGCCTGGACCCGGTGCTGCGCGCGGAGCTCTGGGACCTGTTCCGCCGGATCGCGGAGGCCGGCACGACGATGGTCGTCTCCAGCCACGTGATGGACGAGGCGCTGCGCTGCGACCGGCTGCTGCTGATGCGCGAGGGGCGGATCGTCTCCGACACGACGCCGGCGGAGCTGCTCGCCGACACGGGGACGACGGATCCGGAGCAGGCGTTCCTGGTGCTCATCGCCCGCGATGCGGCGGAGGAGGCGGCCGCGCACCCGCATACCCGGCGGGAGCGGCGCGAGGAGGTCGACTCATGAACGGGCGCCGGCTGTTCGCGACCGCCGGGCGGGTGCTCACCCAGCTGCGGCACGATCCGCGGTCGATCGCGCTGATGGTCGTGGCGCCGAGCCTGCTAGTCGGGCTGTTCGCGTGGCTGTTCACCGACTCGAGCGGCGTGTTCCAGAACTTCGGCGGCGCGATCCTGGCGCTGTTCCCGTTCATCGTGATGTTCCTGGTGAGCTCGATCACGACGCTCCGCGAGCGCCGCTCCGGCACGCTGGAGCGGCTCATGACGACGCCGCTCGGCAAGGCCGACTTCGTGCTCGGCTACGCGGTCGCGTTCGGGCTCATGGCGGTGCTGCAGGCGGTGGTCACGGTCGCGTTCGCGGTGTACGTGTGCGGGCTGACCGTGGACGGGCCGCTCTGGCAGCTGGGGCTCGTCGCGGTCGTGGACGCGCTGCTGGGCACGTCGCTCGGGCTGCTGGCAAGCGCGTTCGCGCAGACGGAGTTCCAGGCCGTGCAGTTCATGCCGGTGCTGGTGTTCCCGCAGATCATCCTGGGCGGGCTGTTCATGCCGCGCGACAAGATGCCCGACGTGCTCTACAGCATCTCGGACTGGCTGCCGCTGAGTCATGCGATCGACGCGATCCAGGCGGTCACCGCGGGCACCGATGGCTGGGATCTCTGGCGCCCCGTGCTGTTCGTGGCGGCGTTCGCCGTGGCGTTCCTGGTGATCGCGCCCTTCACGCTGCGCCGACGCACGTCGTAGCCGCCCCGGGCGCTAGTCGCGGGGTCGCGCCTCGCGCGCCGCGCGGTTCTTGGTGTGCCGGGTCGGGGTGGCCTGCCAGGGATCCTCCGGCCACGGATGCTTCGGGTAGCGCCCGCGCATCTCGGCGCGCACCTGGGCGTAGGGGCCCGACCAGAACGAGGCCAGGTCGTCGGTGACGGCGAGCGGGCGGCCCGCGGGGGAGAGCAGGTGGAAGAGCACCGGCACGCGGCCCCCGGCGAGGCGCGGTGTCTGCGCCCAGCCGAAGCACTCCTGCAGCTTGACGGCGACGACGGGGCGCGCGGCGGGATCGTCGTACGTCGGGTAGTCGATGCGGATCCGGGATCCGCTCGGCACCTCGAGGCGCTCCGGCGCGAGCGCGTCGAGCTCCGCCGCGGCGGGCCAGGGCAGCAGCCGGCGCAGCGCGGGGACGAGGTCGATCCGGGCCGTCGGGGTGCCGGTGGCGAGGGCGTCGATCTCGGGGCCGAGCCAGTCGTCGAGCGCGGCGGTGAGGGCGGCGTCCGAGACGTCCGGCCACGGTGCGCCGAGGGCGTGGTGCAGCAGGGCCAGGCGGCGCCGCAGCTGGTCCGCGGGGTCGGACCAGGCGAACACGCCCAGCCCCTGCGCCTGCAGGGCCCGGCGCACCGCGTCGCGCCCCTCCGCGGCCGTCGGCCGGACCGGGACCGAGGAGCGCAGGATCGCGCCGAGCCGGCGCTCGCGCCGAGCGGTGACGCGGCCGCCGGAGAACTCCGCCTCGACGCGATCCGTGATCAGGTGGTCGGCCGCGCGCTCCGCCTGCGCCTCCGTGAGTACGGCGGCGGCGCGGATGACGGCACCGGATCCCGCGGCGGCGCGCCCGGAGGCGCGTGCGACGTCGGCGACGGCGAGCCATTCGGCGCCCGCGAGCGAGCCGCTCACCCCGGCGCGGGTCCCGGACGCGAGCACGAACGTCGCGCCGTCGGCCGTGCGCTCGACCCGTCGGGCGATGCGTGCGGGGAAGGCGAGCGCGATCACCAGGCCGGCGTCGTCGACGCGGCCCCGGGCGGCAGGCGCCGGCTTCGTGAAGCGCTGCAGCCGCTCGGTCTCCTGCGCCCAGCGCCGCGCGTCCGGCCCGCGCCCGTGCCGCAGGGCCTGCACTGCGGCGGCGACGTCCGCATCCGCCACCCGCAGGTCTCCGCCGAGGAGTGCGACGACCTCGGCCGCCGGCCCGGCGCCGACGAGAGCGCTCCCCTCGACGAGGGCGCGGGCGAGGCGCGGGTCGACGGGGATGCGGGCGAGCGCGCGTCCCTCGGCCGTCGCGCGTCCGTCGGCGTCGGTCGCGCCGAGGTCGTGCAGGACCGCCTGCGCCTCGGCAAGGGCGTCGGCGGGCGGCGGATCGATCAGCCGCAGTCCGGATCCGCCCGGCGCGCCCCAGCAGGCGAGCAGCAGCGCCGCGTCGGCGAGGTCGGCGGTCGCGATCTCCGGGGCCGGGCGGGCCGGGGCCGCCGCGAAGGTGCGCTCGTCGACGCAGCGGATGACCGTGCCCGGGCCCTGGCGGGTGGCGCGGCCGGCGCGCTGCACGGCGGAGGACCGGGCCGAGCCGGCGGTCACGAGGCCGCTCATCCCGCGTGCGGCGTCGCGCTGCGGCGACCGGGACAGGCAGCTGTCGACGACGAGGCGCACGCCGGGGACGGTGAGCGACGACTCGGCCAGCGCCGTGGTGACCACGATGCGCGGTGCGTCGGAGGGGCCGCGGCCGCGGATCACGGCATCCTGCGCGGCCGCCGGGATCTGTCCGTGCAGTTCGCGCACATCGAATCCGCCGGGTTCACGCCCGAGGCGGCGGGCGACCTCGGCGACCTCGCGTGCGCCGGGCAGGAAGACCAGCACGTCGGCTGTCGGGTCGTCGCGGAGGAGCTCTCGGGCCGCGGACGCCGCGGTGCGGGCGACGTGATCGAGGAAGCCCCCGGTGACGCCGCGCTCATCCAGCCGAAGCGTCGGGCTCGGCGCCCACCGCTCGGTGAGCGGATGCGCGGGGACCGTGTGCTGGACGATCGGAGCGGGGGCGTCGGCGGATCCGATCACCGCGGCGATGCGCTCGGCGTCGAGGGTCGCCGACATGGCGACCAGCGTCAGGTCGTCGCGCAGCTCGCGCACCTCGCCGAGCAGGCCGATGAGCAGGTCGGTCTCGAGCGCGCGTTCGTGCACCTCGTCGATGATGACGGCGTCGACGCCGTCGAGTCCGGGGTCGGCGAGCATCCGGCGCAGCAGCACGCCCGCGGTCACGAACTCGACGCGGGTCTGCGGACCGGTGGCGCGCTCGCCGCGGACCGTGAAGCCGACCCGGGAGCCGAGCGGGGATCCGTCGAGCTGGGCGAGCCGGCGTGCGGCGGCACGGGCGGCGACGCGGCGCGGCTGGGTGACGATCACGCGGCCCGCGCCGCGTGACGCGAGCAGCGGTGGGACGAGCGTGGTCTTGCCGGTGCCCGGAGGGGCGCTGATGACGACCGAGGTTCCGGCGTCGAGGGCCGCGGAGACGTCGTCGAGGGCGGCCGCGAAGGACAGCCCGGCGCCGATCGAGGCCAGGTCGAAGGCGGCGGACGTCATCCGTCCAGTCTGCCCTGCCGGACGCGAACGGCGCCCCGACCGTGAGGGTCGGAGCGCCGTGCGCGGGTGTCGGACTACTCTCCGGCGGTCCCGAGCATCATGTCCCTCGCCGCGGCGCGGGTGCGCTGTGGGGCGGGGTGCGGCGCCTCCGCCTCGGCCAGACCGGCTCCGAAGCCGCGGCCCACGGCCTGGCCCTGGATGATGCCGGCGAGGTCGAGGCCGGTCGCCGCGTGCACGCTGTCGAACACGCTGCGCAGGGCCTTGGCGCTGTCGCCGCCGACGACGCTCGAGGCGCCGTCCTCACCGGATCCGCCGATGATCGACACGTTGCCGATCGTCGAGTAGCCCTTGGCGAACTCCGCCATGATCGCCGGGAGCACCTCGAGCACGCGCTGCGAGAGGAACGCGTCCTGGTTGGACGCGATGGCCTTCGCCTCGGCCTCGACCGCGGCGGCCTTGGCCTCACCCTCGGCGCGGATCGCGTCGGCCTCGGCGGTGGCGCGCACACGCCGCGCCTCGGCCTGAGCCTCGGCCTGGGCGCGCAGCGCGTCGGCGTCACCGGTGGCCTTGGCGACCGCGGCGGCCGCCTCGCCGTCGGCGCGCGCCTTGTCGGACTGCGCCTGCTGCTCGGCGATGCGGGTGGACGCCTCGGCCTGCTTGATCTGCTCGATCGCGGCGGCCTCCGCGGCCTTCTCGCGGGTGTAGAGCTCGGCCTGGGCGCGGGTCTCGGCCTCGTAGCGCTGGGCGTCGGCGACGCGCTTGACGTCGGCGTCCAGCTGGGCCTGCTTGTTCTCCGCCTGCTGCTGCAGCACGGCCTGCTCGGACTGTGCGCGGGCGAGCTGCTCGGCCTGCTCGGCTTCGGCGCGGGCCCGGCCGACCCCGGACGCGGCGTTCGCGGTGTTGGTGTCGAGGGCGGTCTGCTCGACGAGGTTCGCCTCCTGGTTGGCGATGTACTTCTGGTTGATCGCGCGGTCAGCGTTGGTCTGCGCGATCTCCGCGGCCTGACGCTTGGCCTGGATCTCCGGGGCGCCGAGCGACTGGATGTAGCCGACCTTGTCGGTGATGCCCTTGATCTGGAAGGAGTCGAGGATCAGGCCCTGCTCGGCGAGCTCCTGGGAGACGTCGGCGGCGATCTGGTCGGAGAACTTCTTGCGCTCCCGCATGAGCTCGACGACCGAGAGGGTCGCGACGATGCCGCGCAGGGCGCCCTCGAGCTGCTCGGTGGTGAACTGCTCGATGGCCTGGTCCTGCGACGCGAAGCGCTCCGCGGCGCGGCGGACGAAGACCGGGTCGGATCCGATCTTGACGATCGCGACGCCGTCGACGTTCAGGGTGACGTTGTCGAAGGACTGGGCTTCGGCGTTGAGCAGGACCTGGCGTGAGCGCAGGGAGATGACCTCGTGCCGCTGCGTGATCGGGTTGACCAGCGACTTGCCGTTCACGATCACGGTGACCGGCGACTCCTCGGTCTCGGGACGGGCGGATCCGTCGGCCGCGATGATGGTGCGCTGCACCTTCTGCTTGCGGCCCGAGATGACCAGCGCCTCGTCCGCGCGGGCGACCTTGATCCAGCTTCGTGCGAGCAGCAGCACGATGAGCAGGATGACGACGACGCTCACGAGCGCGATGCCGATGATGATGAGCATCCCGATGAGGGAAGCGGGGTCCATATGCACTCCTGTGTTCTCCGGTCGCCCGCGTGAGGGCGTTCACGAACGACTATGCCAGAGGCGGTGAACAGGCCAGAACGGGCGGTTCGTATCCGTGCGCGGCGCACCCGTGCGGCACGCCCCTCGGGCGCACCCGTGCCTCAGGCCGTGAGGTCGTATCGGGCTCTGCCGCCGAGCCGGGGTCTGCGATCCGGGTCGACGTGGGGCGGCGGGATGAACCACACCCTGCTGCGTCTGCCCTTCCCGTCGACTCGGATCTCCCAGTCGTTGTCGTGGATCCGATGGTGGCAGCTCTCGCAGAGCAGGACGCCGTTCGCGAGGTCGGTCGGCCCGGCGTCGCGCTTCCACCAGCGGATGTGATGCGCGCGGGTCATGGCGGGTGGGAGACCGCACATCGCGCAGCCGCCGTCGCGTTCGGCGAGCGCGAGGCGCTGGGCCTTGGTGAAGAAGCGCAGTTCGCGACCGTAGTCGAGCACTTCACCGTCCGTTCCGAGGACGCAGGGGATGACGCCGCCGCTCGCGGCGAGCCGGCGGGCGGTGCTGATGCTGATCGGGAGATCGGATCCGTCGATGGTGGCGTAGCCGGTGCCGTCGGTCAGATCGCTCAGGTCGACGCGGACGACGACGGTCGCCCCGGCCAGCGCGGGCGCCTCGTTGTCGCAGCCGAGCGCGTGGGCGCAGATCGCGCTGAGCGCTTCCGCGCGCAGTGCCGCGACCGAGCGGTGGTCCGCATCGGGCGCCTCCGGGTCGACCTGGTCCTTCTGCGCGGCGAACATCGCCGACACGTATCCGTTCACCGCGGCGACGATCGGGGCGCCGTGCGCCGCATCGAAATCGCCGTCGAGGTGGATCCGCCCGTCGCGCTCGTAGATCGACAGCGATCGGCGGTCGCGCTGCTCCTGCTCGCGCGGGGCGACGCCATCGGGATCCAGCCATGCCTCGGCACGCGTCACCAGGCGTCGCACGTCATCGTGGGACAGCCCGGCGGCCTTGTCGACGAGCAGCTGCTCGGCCTCGAGGGTGCGCTCGGCGCCGATCGTGAGGCGCACGCGGTCGAGCAGTGCGATGATCAGCGCGACGGCCTGCGCCGTC
>JAFDWP010000274.1 GCA_018268435.1 Actinomycetota bacterium | reverse complement strand
GCGACCTTGGCGCGCGAGATCGCGACGTTGAGCCGGTTCTGCAGCAGCAGGAACTCCGGGCCGCGCGGGGCGTCGCGTCCGCTGGACGCTGCCAGCGAGGTGATCGAGACGACGGCCTCCCTGCCCTGGAAGTTGTCGACGGTGCCGACCGCGACGTCGCCGAGGCCGGCCGCGGCGAGCTCGTCCAGGACGAGCTGCTTCTGCGCGTTGTACGGCGCGACCACGATGATGTCGCCCTGCTCGAGGGGACGCGCCGGCGCGCTCGCCATGCCGTCGGTGTAGGGCCGCCCGATCAGATCCCGGACGATGCGCACCACCTCGGCCGCCTCCTCCGGCGACTGCGTGGCGTTGCCGCGGTGCCGGATGGGCCGCGCGTGCAGTCCGGGCTCGACGCCCTCGACCGCGCGACGCTCGGCGCCCGGGGCCGAGGCGAGCGCCCCGGCGTACGACAGCTGCGACACCGGGGCGGCGACGGCCGGGTGCATCCGCCAGGAGCGCGCGAGGAAGGATCCGTGTGCGGCGTCGATGACCGCACGGTCGTGCATGACCCAGCCCAGGGCCGAGGTGTCGACCGGCTCGGGGTGCGTGCCCTGGCTCACCTGCGGCAGCTGCTGCGGATCCCCGAGCAGGAGCAGGCGCTGGGCCGCGGCGGCCACCGCGATCGTGGAGGCGAGGGAGAACTGCCCGGCCTCGTCGATGACGAGGAGGTCCAGCTCGCCGCGCTGCACGCGCTTGGTGTTCGAGAAGTCCCACGCGGTGCCGCCGACCACGCAGCCGACGCCCGCGGCACGCTGCTCGGCCAGGTACCCGGCCATGCCGTCCTTGCGGATCCGGGTGAACACCGGATCCGCGTCGCGGTCCTTCGGCGCCTTCGCGACCTGCGCCGCGGGCACGCCGGCGGCGATCACCCGATCCAGGAGGTTCTCCACGATCGCGTGCGACTGCGCGACCACGCCGATGCGGTAGCCGTGCTCGTTCACCAGGCGGGCGATCACGTGCGAGGCCGTGAAGGTCTTGCCGGTGCCGGGAGGGCCCTGCACCGCGACGTAGCTGCGGTCGAGGTCGAGCACGCCCCGCACGATCGCGTCGGCGGCGGCCGCGCTGTCACCGCCCGAGCCCGGCTCGCCGTCGGCCGCCGTCGTCGGCTCCGCGACCGGGATCGCCGCGCCCGACACCGTGCGCGGCACGGCACGGCGCAGCACGTCGGTCGCGGCATCCGGCGGGAACGCGGGCGCGGCGTCGAGCACGGCGCCCGCCCACTCCTCGATCGCACCCTGCAGCGACGCCACCCGCGGCGGGGCGGCGGGGGTGAGCGCCAGCGGCAGCTCGTCCCAGGTCTGCCCGCCGACCGAGCGCTCGCGGATCCGGTACCCGTCCTCGAGCACCTCGGCGATCTCCACCTCGTGCGGCACATGGATCACGCGCGACGGGAACTCCCCGAAGAACGGCGGCGGCGACGCGTACAGCGCGAACGGCGTGCCGCCGACGCCGAGCGTGCTGCCCGGGGCGACCTCGCCGCGCAGGTCGATGAGGCGGGTGACGGCACGGGCGCCCTCCTCCTGCCCCCAGTCCTGCGCGATGGCCGAGCGCTCCGGATCCACCCGCAGCACGTCGCGCGTGGACTCCCACAGCGTCACCGGCTCGCGCAGCCGCTGGTAGTGCGAGATCCAGAAGCTCTTCGCCTCGCGCGGGAAGTAGTCGATCGCCGCGGCGGCGACCCGATGCACCTGGCCGGCCTGCTCGAGCACCTCGCCGACGGCCCCGGCGTCGCGTGCCGCGTTCTGCACCCGCAGCCCCTCGGCCTGCAGGGCGAGCGACAGCGGCGCAGGCTCGTAGGCGCGCGTCTCCGGCTCATCCGGCGGGGCGGGCACCACGCCGGCCTGGCGGGCGAGCCCCACGAGCCAGTTGCGCAGCCGCCGGGTCGACACGCAGTCGTAGCGGTTGTAGTCGGCGAGGTCGGCGAAGATCGCGTCGGCCTCGGCCGTGCGCCCGGCCGCGGCGAGTCCGCGCGCCTGCACGTACTGCACGATCGAGTCGTCGCCCTTCTGCACGTCGCTCGTGCGCACCTCGGCACCCATGTACAGCGGCTCGAGCTTCTTGATCGAGTACGAGCGGGATCCGATCCGCACCGTGCGCAGCACCAGCGGATACAGGTCGACGAACACCCCGTCGCGCAGCAGCCGGTCCACCTCGGCCTCGCCGATCCCGTACCGCTCCGCCATGTTCTGCAGGTGCGAGGTCTCGTAGGGGGCGTAGTGGTAGATGTGCATGTCGGGGTGCGCGGCGCGGCGGGCGGCGACGAAGTCGAGGAAGTCCCGCAGCGCCTGCTTCTCGGCGGCGAAGTCGTGCGCCCACAGCGCCGAGTACTGCTCGGCGTCGTCGACCCAGCCGAACAGGTAGTCCAGGCCCCACGGCCGCCCCTCGCCCGGCTCGGTGTAGAGCGGGTCGCCCTCGAAGTCGAAGAACAGGTCACCCCGGCTGGGGCGCGGCATCAGACCGATCGCCGCGGCCGAGACGACCTCGAACGGCGGCACCGGGTGCGCGTCGGCGTCGCCGGCGGCCGCCGGCGCGTCCTCCGCGGCCATCGCGGCGACCTGCAGGCGGGCCTGCGCGCGCAGCGCCTCGAAGGAGTCGGCGCTCATGCCGTCCAGCGCGGTCTCCGCCGCCGCCAGGTCGTCGATGGTCT
>JAFDWP010000273.1 GCA_018268435.1 Actinomycetota bacterium | reverse complement strand
GTAGCAGGAGCGGGGCTTGAACCCGCGACCTCACGATTATGAGTCGTGCGCTCTCACCAACTGAGCTACCCTGCCGCACGGCATCCGATGGATGCTGCGAGCCCCGAGTCAGGATTGAACTGACGACCCCTTCCTTACCATGGAAGTGCTCTGCCACTGAGCTATCGGGGCGTGCTGCCCTGCGAGGGCAACCAGACGAGAATACCAAAGATTCAGCGCGCCACCGAATCGGCGCCGCTCTCGCGTCACGCGGGCGTGTCCGGGTCCGGATCCGCCGCGCTCAGGCGACTTCGAGGACGCGGCGGCGCAGCTCCTCCACCACGCCCGCACCGCCCGCGAGGTTCAGCCGGCGCGCCACCTCCGGGCCCTCGGGACGGAGGAAGACGCCGCCCGCCTCCTGCACGAGCAGTGCCCCCGCGGCGTAGTCCCAGGGCGCCAGCCCGCGCTCGAAGTAGCCGTCGAGGCGCCCGGCGGCGACGTAGGCGAGATCGGTCGCCGCGCTGCCGCCACGGCGGAGATCTCGGGCGATCGGCATCACGCGGCCGATCGCGGCGAGGTCGCCGGCGTGCGTGCTCGGGTCGTATCCGAAGCCGGTGGCGAGCAGCGCTCCGGCCGGCCCAGGCTCGGCGATGCGCAGTCGCGCACCGTTCACCTGAGCCCCTTCACCGCGCGCGGCGGTGAACGTCTCCCCCACGACCGGCGACTGCACCACTCCGGCGAGCGCGGTCCAGCGGTCGGGGTCGCGGCTGCCCTCGACCGCCGCGATGCTCACCGCGTACAGCGGGATGCCCGAGGCGTAGTTGACCGTGCCGTCGATCGGATCCACGACCCAGGTGATGCCCGACGCGCCCTCGCCGCCGCCCGACTCCTCTCCGAGGAAGCCGTCGTCAGGACGCTCAGCGCTCAGCCGCGCCCGGATGAGCGCCTCCACCTCGCGGTCGGCTTCGGTGACGATGTCGGCCAGGGACGACTTGCTCGCCGCGATCGACACCCCCTCGTCGCGACGGCGCCGGGCCAGCTCTCCGGCCTCGCGCGCGATGTCGACCGCGAGATCGCGCAGTTCGACAGCGCTCACGGCGCCGGTGGTGCGGTCGGGGGCAGCGGCGGAGCCGGCGGGAATGCGGCGCCGTCACCGGCGTGCTCCACGCCCGACGGTGCGGCGCCGGCCAGACTGTGCCCGCCCGCCGACGGGGCAGCGGCGGGCACCGGCGCCTCGGCGACGACGGGCACGGGGAGGGCGGGCGCCGCTGCGGCCTGCCCCGGAACGGTGGCCCCGGGCGACGGAACACCTCTGTAGTACGCCTCCCAGTCGGGGCGGCCGTCCGGAAGGAACGGCAGGGGCGTGCGACCGTCCGCGAAGGTCGGCCAGGGCTGCAGAGCGGGAGCCTGGGGCGCCGCCGCATAGGTCGGGAGCGCGGCCGGTGCCTGCGCCTTCGGGGCGGCTGCCGTCGGAAGCTTCGGGGCGAACAGCGCGTTCAGCAGCGGGATCAGCATGGTGCCGACCGCCGTCAGGATCGTGAGCGCCACGACGATCCGCCAGTACAGCTCCTCGTAGTGGAACGTGTGCGGGAACGTCAGGTAAAACAGCAGCATGCCCACGAGGATCGCCAGGAAGGCGAACGTCGCCCAGACGATGGTCCGGGTGAACCCGGTCTCGTAGCGCGCTGCGGCCTTGCGGAACAGGCGCACATGCAGCAGCGCCAGCTGCAGGATGCCGACGACCAGCACGAGCTGGAAGAACCGCTCGACGCCGCCGAAGTACAGGGTGTCGTCCGGCAGCCAGATCTTCACCGCTCCGACCAGCAGCGCGAGGATCCAGGAGATCATGCTGAGCAGCGAGAGCCAGTCCTCGCGGTTCGGGGCGAGGCTCGCCTCGAGGATCGCGATCGCGGCGAAACCGGCCAGCAGCAGGATCGTCAGGAAGGCACGGCCGATGAGGCCCTGCTGGTCGCCGATGAGCACCCAGACCACGCACACCAGCGCCGCCGCGATGAGCGCGCCGATCGCGATCCAGATCGCCCCGCGGATGAGCAGGGACGTGTTCGGCGCGGACTTGGCCGCCGTCGTGTTCGCCATGGGATCCCCCGTCTGTCGTGCCTTCATCCTCGCATGAGGTCGACGGATGACTCGGAAGGGTGCGGAACCGGTGGAGAAGTCTCCGGGTGGCGGGCCCGGGCGGACGGGAGCCGTCGATCGAGACGACCTCGACTCGGCGCCGCGCGGGCGGCCCGCTCTCAGCGCTTCGCGGACCTGTTCGCGAACGCCGCGATCATGGCCTGCGCCTCGGTGCCGCCGAACGCCTCGGCGATCGTGCGCGCCTCCTCATCGAGCTGTGCCGTGAACGCGCGCTCCGGGCGCGAGCGGATCAGACGCTTGGCTTGTCCGTATGCGCCGAATGCGCCCGAGAGCCAGAACCGCGCGACCTCCTCGGCACGCGCGCGCACCGCGTCGGCGATGGCGGGCGCCTCGCCCTCCCCCACGGCCTCCGCCGCGATGCCCCACTCCACGGCCTCCGCGGCGGTCAGCAGGCGGTCGCTCAGCACGATCTGCAGCGCACGACGCTGACCGACCGCCGCTGCGAGGTGCGCGCTGACCGACAGGTCGGGCGTGAGGCCGATGTTCGCGTAGAGGCTGCCGAAGCGCGAGTCCGAGCCGACCACGGCGTAGTCGCTCGCCAGCAGGATCCCGAGCCCTCCCCCGGCGGTCGTGCCGTGCGCCGCGGCGACGACCGGCACCGACGAGGACACGAGGGCGTTGATGCCCCGGTTGATCACGTGCGCCAGGCTCTCGATGTCCTCGGGGCGGCGCATGCCCGTCGCCATGTCGATGACGTCGCCGCCCGCGCAGAAGGCGCGGCCTTCGCCCTCGATCAGGATCGCCCCGACCGCGCTGTCGCCGACCGCGGCGACCGTCGCCTGCGCCCACGCGTGCGCCAGATCGGCGTTGAAGGCGTTGAGCCGCTGCGGGCGGTTCAGGGTGATCCGGGCGAGCCCGTCCTCGACACGGTAGAGCAGCGGCTCGGACATGGGGCTCCTTCAGGATCGGCGGCGATCGGGCGGCGTCGGGCCGCCCGATCAGCCTACCGGCGCTCCGCAGGACGCAGTGCCAGCCGCTCTGCGCCTGAGACTCAGCACCGCGCGGCACGGAGCCCCGGACGGAAGGGTGGCGGATTCAAGGGGTCGTCGCAACACCGAGTGAACTAGACAAGTTCTAGCAGACGCTCGGCTGGAGTTTTCCAGCCGAGCGTTTTGCGTGGGCGGCTGTTGAGCTGCTGAGCGACGTGCTCGAG
>JAFDWP010000272.1 GCA_018268435.1 Actinomycetota bacterium | reverse complement strand
GACAGCCAGATGAGATTGTTGTCAGCTTGATGGCTGTGAGCCACGGTGAGGAAACATCAAGGTGAAGCAGGTTCGCCCGTCGCCCGACGTCGCCGTGACGCTACCGCCGTGGGCCTCAGCGATGGCACGTGTGATGGCCAGGCCCAGCCCGGAGCCATCGGAGTCCGGATGGGCCCTGGAAGCATCGGCTCGGTAGAAGCGGTCGAACAGCCGGGGCAGGATCTTGGCATCGATGTCGGTTCCAGTGTTCTCCACGGCCACTGTCGTGGTTTGTGCCGTGCTGGTGATACGGATGGTGATGTCGCCGGCCTCGGGCGTGTAACGCAGGGCATTGGACAGCAGGTTGCTCACCGCACGGCGGAACATCAGGCGATCGCCTTCGACCTCGCCGTCTCCTTTCAACTGGAGCCGGATGCGTTTTTCCTCGGCCACGGCCTCGTAGAACTCCAGCAGCGCCAGCGCGTCCTGGCGGGCGGAAAACCGCTCCTTGTGCGGCAGATCCACGCCGCGCTCGGTCTTGGCTAGGAACAGCATGTCGGACACCATGCGTGCCAAACGCTGAAATTCCTCGGCATTGGAGGCCAGGATGTCGCGGTACGTCGCGGCATCGCGCTTGGTCGTCAGCGCCACCTGCGTCTGCGTCAGCAGGTTGCTGATGGGGGTGCGCAGCTCGTGCGCGAGGTCCGACGCGAAATCGGTAAGGCGCTGGAAGTCCTCCTGCAGGCGGTCCAGCATGCGGTTCAGCTCTTGCGCCAGATCGGCCATTTCCACCGGCACGGCCTCAACTGGCATGCGCTCGGACAATTTCTGACCTGTGACCACGGCTGCGCGTGACTTCATTTCACGCAGAGGCGCCAGTCCTTGACGCGCCGCGAGCCACGACAGTAGCCCACACACGATGATGGCCGCGATCACGTAGAACGCCAGACTGCTGCGCAGCTCAGTGAGGAATTGGGTGTGGTGTTTTGTATCCGCTGCGATCAACACCTGCAACGCTGATGCGGAGTAAGCCGGGGCAGTTCCAAAGCTCAATGTGTGGAACTCGGTATCGTGGTGACGCCAAACCCCGAAAACACTCGTCTCCTCGGTACTCAGGGCATCGCCGCTTTGCACATTGAGGTTGGATGTTGACGATTGAAAAATGCGCTCTCCCTGGGGGTTCTGCACCAGGACATAGAGATCATGGTGATAGTTCAAAGCTTCGCTCAAGCGCAAGCTTGCGTCGTCCACTGAGTTGGCATTGCCAAGAATTTCCTCGATCAAATGCCGCTTTTCCTGCAGAGCCATCCGGTCCAGTTCGACGAAATGCTGCTCAATTTCCACCAGAAAAAGACCTCCCAACCCAAGCACCACAGCAGCTGCCACCACGGTGAAGAACAGGGTGAGGCGACGGGTCAGCGAAAGCTTGCCCAAACGCAGTTTCGACTCCACCTATTCTTCCTCTGGCACGTCCAGCACATAGCCCATGCCGCGCACGGTCTGGATGAGCTTGAGGGGTTGGCCTTCATCGATCTTCACGCGCAGGCGGCGCATCGCCACTTCGATGACGTTGGTGTCGCTGTCAAAGTTCATGTCCCACACCTGCGAGGCGATCAGGGACCGTGGCAGCACTTCACCGTGTCGGCGCATCAGTAGCTCCAGCAGGCCGAATTCCTTGGCCGTCAGATCGATACGCTTGCCGTTGCGGGATACCCTGCGGCGCAGCAAATCCAGTTCCAGGTCGGCCACTCGCAGCGTGGTGCTCTCGTTGCCTGCATGGCCGCGCCGCAGGATGATGCGTACCCGGGCCAGTAACTCGGCAAACGAGAACGGCTTGACAAGGTAGTCGTCGGCCCCGAGTTCCAGTCCTTTGACACGATCTTCCACTTGATCGCGGGCAGTCAGGAACAGGACGGGCATTCCGATCCCCCGGTCACGCAGGGCTTGCAGCACTTGCCAGCCATTCAGGCCAGGCAGCATGACATCCAGGATCAGCAGGTCATATTCGCCCTGCAGGGCCATATGCAGGCCATCCGCGCCGTTGGGCACGAGGTCGGAAATGTATCCAGCTTCTGTCAAACCCTGACGCAGGTACTCACCCGTTTTGGGCTCGTCTTCGACGATCAATATTTTCACGTGTGCGCTTCCGTTCAATGCTTTGGCGAGAGTTTGCCAAGTTTGAGGCGTTCTGACAGGTAGATAACAACAATGTAATTTTCAGAACATCTGAATGAAAGGGTGGTCTCTCCAGAATCTCCACATCATGAGATCAAAGATTCTTTTAGAGGAGACCATGCTCACTTCCAGTTACCTGCCGCCCTTCAGGGCTCTGTTGCCTTCGACACTGGTGTTGTTTGCGGGGGCAGCTTTCGCACAAGCTCCAGCAGATACCGAGGCTCCCAAGCCTGCACCGCTGGCAACGTTGCAATACGCGTCCCCTATCGGGGCTTATCAGGGCTATGCGGATCAACCGGTGCAATCCTGGCGCGAAGCCAATGATCGTGTGGGCCAGATTGGCGGCTGGCGCGCCTATGCTAAGGAAATCAAGTCGGGCGAGCCCGCGTCCGCCAAGGATGCTGCTCCTGCTAGCGATCCCCACACGGGCCATCACGGGGGAGGAAAACCATGATGCCTTTGCGTGCCACTCATGCCAAATTGGCTCTGTCCGCACTCGGATTGGCAGTGCTGACGGGATGTGCCAGCGTCAGCCTGGATCAGAACATCAATCGCGTCAACGACGAAGCTGGCAGTTTTACCGGGGGCAAGCTCGCGTTGGCTCGTACCCTGGATGAACGCGACCAGCGTGCGCAGGCCGCTCAAGCCTTGCTGGCGCAGCCTTTGGAGCAGAAAGATGCTGTCCAGTTGACCTTGGTGAACAGCCCATCCCTGCAGACCCTTCTGGCGCAGGGTTGGGCAGAGTCGGCGGATGCCGCGCAGGCCGGGCGGATTGCCAACCCCATTTTCAGTTTTGAGCGCATGGTCGCAGGCGATGAGCTGGAGTTTGGGCGCGCTTTGTCCTTCGGCTTGCTGGATCTTTTGACGCTTCCCGCACGGCACGGCGGCGCTACCCGGCGCATTGAGCAAGCGCAATTGCGTCTGACCAGTGATGTGGTGGATCAGATCACCCGTGTGCGCCAGTCCTGGGTGCGGGCCGTGGCCGCGCAACAAACGCTCAAATATGCCAAGCAGGTCTATGACAGCGCGGAAGCAGGAGCGGAACTGGCCAAGCGCATGCAGGCGGCGGGCAACTTCAACCGGATTACCCGTGCACGGGAGCAAGCTTTCTACGCCGATGCCGCCACCCGGCTGAGCGCAGCGCAGCACCAGGCTACGGCCAGCCGCGAAGAACTGGTGCGACTGCTGGGGCTAGATGAGGCGCAGGAACAAACGCTTAAGCTGCCGGAGCGATTGCCGGAGCTACCTAAACAGCCAATGGAGCCGCAGACGGTCGCCTTGCGAGCAACCCAGGCGCGTCTGGATATCCGCTTGGCCCAATCCGCGCTCAATGGGGCCGTCAAGGCCCAGGGTCTGAACATGGTGACCAGCTTCACCGATATCGAACTCACCGGGCGTCGCAACACGACCTTTGACAACGCTGAGGGCACTCGTTCTACTGCGCGCGGCTGGGAAATCGACGTGCGTCTACCCCTCTTCGATTGGGGTGGGATGCAGCGCGATGCGATGAATGCACGCAGCCTGGCTGCGGCCAACCAGCTCGAAGCCACCGTGCGCTCTGCCGGCTCCAACCTGCGCGAGAGCTATTCGGCCTATCGAACCGCCTACGACGTGGCGCGTCACCACCGCGATGAAGTCGTGCCGCTGCGCAAGGTGATCTCGGAGGAAAACCAGCTTCGCTACAACGGCATGTTGATCAGCGTCTTTGAGCTATTGGCCGACGCGCGCGATCAGATCAGCGCCGTCACGGCCGCCATTGATGCGCAACAGCAGTTCTGGCTGGCCGATGCCGCCATACAGGCATCCGTGATCGGGCGCCCCACCAACACCACGTTGTCAGTCACGTCCAGCGCGCCCAGTGCGGGCGATGCGGGCCACTAAAGCAAAGATTCATGTCATGACATCCAGAAGAGATTTTTTCAAATATGCGGGCATCGCAGGCGGAGCGGTCGCGGCCAGCTCGGTGAGCCGCGTGGCCATGGCGGCATTGCCCGAGCCGGTGATCCAGACCAGCCCGAACACCATGGCGCCGCTGGTGCCCAACTCGGGGCGGCCCTACAACCCGGTGGTCACACTTAACGGCTGGACACTGCCGTGGCGGATGAATCAGGGCGTCAAGGAGTTTCACCTGGTCGCCGAGCCTGTGGTGCGCGAGATGGCGCCTGGCTTCAAGGCCCATTTGTGGGGCTACAACGGCCAGAGCCCCGGCCCCACGATAGAGGTGGTGGAGGGCGACCGCGTGCGCATCTTCGTCACCAACAAGCTGCCTGAACACACCAGCGTGCATTGGCACGGTCAACGCCTGCCCAACGGCATGGATGGGGTGACCGGCCTTACACAGCCGGCCATCCCAGCTGGCAAGACCTTTGTCTACGAGTTCGTCGCGCGTCGTCCTGGCACTTTCATGTACCACCCGCATGCGGACGAGATGGTTCAAATGGCGATGGGAATGATGGGCTTCTGGGTGACGCACCCGAAAGCCAAGCACCCCCTGATCGACGAAGTGCAGCGGGATTTCTGCTTCCTGCTCAGTGCGTATGACATTGAACCAGGGGCCGCAACACCCAAGGTCGCGGAAATGACGGACTTCAACCTGTGGACATGGAACAGCCGTGTCTTTCCTGGCATCGACTCCTTGAATGTCCGCCTCAATGACAAGGTTCGCATTCGCATGGGCAATCTCACCATGACCAATCACCCGATGCACGTGCATGGTCACGAGTTCTTGGTCACAGGCACTGATGGTGGCCCCACGCCCAAGAGCACGCGGTGGCATGAAGTAACCACCGACGTGGCGGTGGGTCAGATGCGTCAGATCGAGTTTGTGGCCGACGAGGAAGGCGACTGGGCCTTCCACTGTCACAAGAGCCACCACACCATGAACCCCATGGGCCACGACGTTCCCACACTCATCGGCGTGGATCACAGCGGCCTTGCCAAGAAAGTCAACAAGCTCATCCCGGACTACATGGTCATGGGCGAACGCGGTATGTCTGACATGGTCGAGATGGAGATGCCAATCCCTGACAACACCGTGCCCATGATGACCGGCCAGGGGCCGTTCGGATCGGTGGAGATGGGCGGGATGTTCAGCGTGCTCAAAGTGCGCAGGGAGCAGAAGCCTGGCGACTACAAAGACCCCGGCTGGTTCAAGCATCCGGCAGGCACGGTTGCGCATGAGTACACCGGCCCGATGGCCGAGCCCGCGCGATTCAGCGCAGAGGGCGGCCAGTCCATGCCGCGCGTTCGCAAGCCTGCAACGCCGACCGAAGTCAAGGTGCGCAAGCCTACATCGCATGGCGCGCATTGATTTTTTCCTTCAATTTTCAACCTGAGACCATCCATGAAATTCACGCGCTCCACTATTTCTCAACTCTTCGCCATGGCTGCACTGGCCGCATCGGGGGCAGCCTTCGCTGCCGGCAACCATGCAGGTGGCCACGGTGACGAGGGTGAGACAGCCATTGGCAAACCCGGCGTCGCCGCCAAGGCCCGTCGCACTATCACCATCGAAATGAGCGACAACATGCGCTACACGCCGTCGAACATTCAGGTCAAACAGGGCGAAACCGTGCGCTTCGTTGTCAAGAACGTCGGACAGGTCAAGCACGAACTCAGCCTGGGCACCGAGAAGGAGCTACTGGAGCACCTGGAACAGATGAAGAAGTTCCCGGACATGGAGCACGACGAACCCGGCAAGGTGACGCTGCAGCCTGGCAAGCAAGGCGAAATCGTCTGGCAGTTCACCAAGGCCGGAGGCGTGAACTTTGCCTGTCTGATGCCTGGCCACTACGAGGCCGGCATGAAGGGCACTGTCCAGGTTGGCAAGAAGTAATACGCCACCGTAGAGCCTGGAACAAGAAGTCCGCGTCATGTTCAAGAAAAAGCCCCGAGCGCTGGGACTGGCAGTGCCCGCCATGCCGATGGGCTTACCGGGCACGAATGGGCCGGCTTACAGCGGTCGGCGCACCCCCTTCAAGCGCTGCTGATTCAGAAAGATGGATTAGCAGAAATTTTCAACATGTATTCGTAAGGTCATCATGAACACCATCAAACAAATTCTTGCCATTTCCGCCGTGGCCGTGGGCATAGCGCTGCCCATGAGCAGCTTTGCCCAGGCAAGCATGGAGCCTGGCAAGACAGAAGCGGCACAGTCGGCATCCCTGACCGATGGCGAGATCAAGAAAGTTGATCTGGACAACGGCAAGGTCACCATCAAGCACGGTGAAATCAAGCACATGGACATGCCCGGTATGACCATGGTATTCACCGCGAAGGACAAGAGCCTGTTGTCCAACGTGAAGCCTGGCGACAAGGTCAAGTTCATGGTCGTCAACGAGGGCGGGAAGATGGTTGTCACAGACATTCAGCCCGCTCAGTGAGAACACGCTGCTTTAGCGTGCTGTGTCGTCGCGGATGGATTTATTGATTGCTGACTGCGACGGTTTTGTAATCTGGAGAAGGAGAGCACTATGTCAAAAATTCACCATACCCTGATCGGGGTCTGTGTCGCTGCGGCCTCACTGAGCGTGATGGCGCAAGCCGCCGATGAGCACAAGGCCCATCACCCTGCAGGTAGCACGCAGCCCGCGTCCACCCAAATGAAGACTTCCGCAAAGCCAATGGGTACGGGGCCGATGGCTGGAATGGCCAAGATGGACGAGCATATGAAGTCCATGCAAGCGATGCACGAAAAGATGATGGCGGCCAAAACGCCGGAGGAGCGGCAGGCACTCATGGACGAGCACATGAAGCTCATGCAGGACGGCATGGGGATGATGCAGCAGATGGGCGCAGGCATGCAGGGCATGGGTGGCATGCAAGGTGGAAAGGGCATGTCCTCCAACATGGCCGAGCGTCATCAGATGATGGAAAAGCGCATGGAAATGATGCAGTCCATGATGCAAATGATGATGGACCGCCTGCCTGCCACGCCGACCAAGTAACGCACCCACCTGATTGCGAGTCACCATGAGCCATCAACACGACGGACACGAGTCGCCCCCCAGTTTCTGGAGTTCTCGATACGCCATCGGCTACGTGGCGATTGGTGCCGTGGCGGCGTATTTTTTGTTGACAGAACACCTCGCGCATGTCGTCGGGGCGCTACCTTTTCTCCTGCTCCTCGCCTGCCCGCTGATGCATGTTTTCATGCACGGCAGTCACGGTGGGCATGGTCACCATGGCCAGAGCAAGCCTGATGTGTCGAAGACTGCCGAATCGCGCAAAGAAGGAGATCCCCAGTGAACCACACCGAATCTGCTTATGGCCTGTGGTCGTTGGTCATCATCAATTCAGCGATCTTCATCATGTTTGCGTTCAGCTTTTTCAAGCCTGCAACGGCCCGTGACTGGAGGACGTTTGGCGCATTCGCAGCCTTCATCGTTGCCTTGTTCGTAGAGATG
>JAFDWP010000271.1 GCA_018268435.1 Actinomycetota bacterium | reverse complement strand
GGGTTCGGCAGACGACATCGCGAGCTCCTTCGGGTGACACGGAGTGTCACGGTCGGAAGGAGCGCGTCTCCGCGGTGAGGCGTGCTCGCATCCTATCGGGGAGCGCGGCCGTCGGGGCGGCCCGACGGCCGCGTCGAAGCGGGGCTGTGGGGCTGAGGGGCTGCTCTGCGATCGCGTCCGGACCTGTCTCAGGATGAATTCTCGGAAAGCCCGGAATCGGGGTCGATATTCGGGGCGACGACGAAATCCATCCTGAGACAGGGAGCGGCCGGGCCGCGCCGTCGCGGCGCTCAGCCGATCAGGCTGGGCTGCAGGTCGCGCAGTGTGCGCTTGTGCGTCATCCGCGTGACGCCGACCATGGCGAACAGCAGGGATCCGACCAGCCAGATCCCCAGCACGCCGAGGTCGGTCATCGCCCGGCCGACCTGTCCGCCGTACATGAGCTGGCGCATCGCATCGACGACGTAGCCCATCGGCAGCACGTGGTGCAGGGCGGCGAGCGGTGCCGGCAGCGTCTGCCAGGGGAACGTACCGCCGGCGGTCACCAGCTGCAGCACCATGAGCACGAGTCCCATGAACTGTCCAACGGATCCCAGCCACACGTTCAGCGCCAGGATGATCGCGGCGTACGTGGCCGACGCCAGCACCATGATCCCGAGCGCGCCCCAGCCGTTCTGGAACGTGAACCCGAGCGCCCAGGCGAGCACCCCGAGCAGCCCCACCATCTGCAGGGCGCCCAGCGCGGCCGGCGTGAGCCAGCCGGCCAGCGTGATGCGGACGGGCGAGTGCAGCGCCGTCACCGCGCGCCGCGAGATCGGCTTGATGATGAGGAACAGCGCGTAGATGCCGATCCAGCCGGCCAGCGCCGCGAAGAACGGTGCGAGGCCCTGTCCGTAGTCCTTGGCCGCGGCGACCTTGTCGCTGGACACGTCGACGGGGTTCGCGATCGTCTTCGCCTGCTGCGTGCGCAGCTCGGGGGTGGACGAGGGGATCGCGTCGACGCCCGCGGCCAGCCCGTCGTGCAGTGTGCCGATGCCGGTCGTGAGGGTGCGGAGGCCCTCGTGCAGGGCCTTCGCGCCGTCGCGGGCGCTCGCCGCGCCCGTGCTCAGGGTCGCGGCGCCGGCCGCCGCGGTCTCTGCACCGTCGGCGAGCTGCTGCGCGCTGCCGGCGAGCGTGGCGCTGCCCGAGGCCACCTGGGCGCTGCCGTCGGCGAGCTCGTCGATCTGCCCGACCGCGCCCTGCACGGTGTCGTTGCCGCTGCGGAGCTTGTCGGCGAGGGGGTCGAGGTTCGCCAGCACCTGGTCGATGTCGGTCTGTGAGAGGCCGCGGTCCGCGAGGGCGGCGGCGATGTCGCTGCGCGCCTGGGGCAGCGCGTCGGTGGCCTGCTGCACGAGGGATCCGGCCTGATCGGCGTACTGCGCGATCTGCTGGTTGCCGTCGCTCACCTGCTGGGCGCCGCTCGCCAGGGTCGCGGCGCCGTCGGCGAGCTGCTGGGCGCCGTCGGCGACCTGACCGGTGCCTGTGGCGAGCCGGGATGCCCCGTCGGCGAGCTGGGTGGTGCCGTCGGCGAGCTGCGCGCTTCCGGTGACCGCCGTGCCGGCGCCGTCGGCGAGCTGGGCGGCGCCGGCGGCGGCCTCGCCGAGCTTGTCGCGCACATCGCTGAGCCCGGTCAGCAGCTTGTCGGCCGCCTCCTGGCCCACCATCTCGGCGACCGAGCGGCGGATCTTCTCGACCGCGCCGGATCCGATGGAGGACGCGAGGTAGTTGTTCGCATCGTTGGTCTCGAGCTCGATCCGCGCCTGATGCGGGCTCGCGCCGGAGGACGAGAGCAGGGCCTCGGAGAACGTCGCCGGGATCGTCACGGTGAAGTCGACGTCGCCGTTCTTCAGCGCGGCGCGGGCGGCGGGCGCATCCAAGCGCTGCCAGTCGAAGGCCCTGCCCTCGACGAGGTTGTCGGCGACCTTCTCGCCGTAGTTCGTGGTGGTGCCGTCGGCGGTGGCGCCGGTGTCCTCGACGACGAGCCCCACGGGCACCTCGGTGAACTTGCCGTAGGGATCCTGGTTCGCCCACAGGTACAGCCCGCCGTACAGGATCGGGACGGCCATCAGCGCGATCAGGGCGATCACCGCCATGGGGGATGCGGTCAGCCGCCGGAGCTCGGCGCGGATCATCGCGGGGATCTTCATCGCTCGGCTCCGTTCTCGGTGTCGGTGGTCTCGGTGTCAGTGGTCTCGGTGGTCGCTTCGTCCGGGTCGTTCCCTGAGGCTCTCGAAGGGGCGTCCGGGGTGTCGTCGGCGGCCGCCTCGAGCGGTTGCTGAGGCTCTCGAAGCAGCCCGGCCGGATCCGCATCGAGCACGGCCGTGGATCCCGTCACGTCGGCGAGCGGGCGCACGAGCACGGTCGCGTTGGAGGGGTAGTCGGTCTCGAGCGCCTCGGGGAGCCGCTCGATGACGGCGGCCGCGGATCCGCCCACGATCACCAGCACCGCGAATCCGCGGTCGGCGAACTCCGAGGCGATCCGCCACCAGCCCTCCGGGCGGCCGCCGTGCCGGTCGGGGGAGACCAGCACGAAGCCCTCGACGTCGTCGCGCAGCACGGCCAGCTCGGCCATCACGCGCACGCGCACGGACGGCTTCACGGTGCCGATCGGCTGTGCGGCGAGCTCGGCGAAACCGATCTGCTCGAGCCAGCGCCGCGCGTGCAGAGGCGTGGCGGGGAGCCCCGCGAACATGAGCTCCTCGCCGACGACCGCGGCCAGCGCGACTCCCGGATGCGGGTCGCTGACCTCGGGGGCGTCGACGAGCGCCATCCGGCGGCGCAGCTCGCGGTCGTTCCGAGTGCCGTCGATGGTGACCTCGCCGGTGTCGGGCCGCATCCGCCCGGTGGCGATGAGGCCCAGGACGGTGGGGCGCAGTTCGGTCTCCGCAAGCACGAACCGGGCGTGGCCCGACTCGATCTCCAGAGACGTGGTCGGCAGCGCGTGGCCCTTCTTGCCCTTGCTGACCTCGTGCACGGCGACCCTCATGCGCGATCCTCCTCGAGGGGAGTCGCGGCAGGCGAGCCCGGGGATCCGGTAGCGGACAGCGACGGATGTGCGTCCAGGAGCGCGTCGATCTCGCGCCAGCCGAGGCCGGCGATGCTGAGCACGGCGCGCACGGCGATGCCCGCGGCGGCGGGGGAGGAGGCGTCGGTGCGGGTGACCACCGTGCGGGCGCTCTCCTCGATGAGGCGGGCGAGGGTCGGTGCGGTCATGTCCTGCCGCAGCTCGCCGGACTCCTGCCCGCGGCGGACCAGTGTCGCCAGCACGCGTCGCAGCGGGGCGAGGGCGGTCGCCGTCTCCTCGACGTGCACCTCGTCCAGCGCGATCGCCGCGGCGACCTGCACGTGCGCGGCCTCCCGCCACAGGTCGGCGGTGAGTCGGGCCAGGGCGATGCGGCTGTCGTCGTCGTCGACGCGCTGCGCGATCGCGTTGAAGCGCGCGGCTCCGGCCGAGATCAGGGCGCGCACGAGGGCCGTGCGGTCGTCGAAGTGTCCGTACAGGGCGCGGCGGCTGAGGCCGGCGTTGCGGGCGATCTGGTCGACGGACGCATGCGGATCCGCGGCGAGGGTCTGCGATGCGGCGGCGAGGATGCCGGCCCGGTTCTCGGCGGCGTCCCTGCGCTGGCGGCGGGGTGCGATGGTGTCGGTCACCGGATCAGTGTACAACCGAACGTGCACAATAGTGTGCAAGTTATCTGTGAGCCG
>JAFDWP010000270.1 GCA_018268435.1 Actinomycetota bacterium | reverse complement strand
TTGTCGACGCCACCTGCCGCGATCCGGCCGCGCTCGTCGAGCCGCACGGTGGCCAGCAGCACGTCGTACTCGTCGACGCCGCCGGAGACGCGCAGCATCGCGAAGCAGTCGATGTTGGGGTCGTCGTCCTTGCGTTGCCACTCGCTGCGGTAGCCGACGGTCACCGACAACTGCGACGACGCGGGCGCGCCGGTCAGGTCGAGCACTTCCGCTCGGTCGAGAAGGATTTCGCGGCCGCGGCCGTCCAGAGCCACGCCGGGGCTGACGGCGAGCGACTGGTCGGATGCCGCACTCACCTCCAGGCCACGAACGACGCCCGTTCCGTGCAGATGCAGGCTGTGCCGGTGCATCAGGGTGTCGTGGTATTTCTGCTCGCGGATGAAGTCATCGGCGAGCAGCAGTTGTCCGTCCTGGTAGGACGGCCTGCGATGCATCAGTTGCTTCTTTTGCATGGTGAGATGCTCAGTTCGTAGGCGGTGTGTGCCGGCTTCGCGAAGTCGATCACGGCGCGCAGGCGCCGCTCGAGCCTCGCCGCGACGGCGGCCGGCGTGGCCTCGCTGCGCAGCCCGACCTCGACGCGAAACCAGAACGGCCGCTCCTGCGCGAGGAGCGAATCGTGGCCGAGACGCGAGCGGCCGACGCGCAGGCCGTCGTCGTGTTCGACGACGTCGACCGTCGAGACCTCTTCGAAGCACAGCGCGAGCAGCGTCACGAGGTACTCGCGCGTCCCGCGCCGCGCGTACAGCGGAACGATGCCGGCGACGACATGGCGCAGGCGGTCGCGGTCGACGACGCCGTGCGGCACGAACGACAGCCGCGCCGCCAGCCACGGCAGGAACCGGTCGGGCGTGCGGCTCGTGTCCTCTTCGCAGCCGAGCGGCGCGAACAGCGCCGGCGCAGCGGCGCACTCGCGAGCGATGCCGGGCAGGCGCGCATGCGGTGCGTCTTCGGTGCCGTCGAACAGCAGCGCTTCGAACGGCGCCAGCAGCGCAGCGAGTTGGGCGTCGTCGCGCCGGTAGATCGCCGGCAAGTGGTCGAGCAGGCGGCTGCCGGTATTCATCGCGACACCCCGGACACCTGCACCGCCTCACGCGCCAGGCGCAGGTGCAACAGCTCGCCGGGCATCAGGCCGATCGCGCCGAACCGGCCCGCGCTGTCGGCGATCAGGCGGTGTCTGCCCAGCCGCGACTGGACACCCAGCCGCGAATCGACGCCCACCGTCGCATGGCGGGCGACGATGATGCCGACTCGCGACGACAGGTCGAACACTTCGCCGCCGCGTTGGCTCATGTGCGTCACCGTCACGTCCTCGACGAAGTCGACGCCTGCGGTGCGGTCGATCAGTTCGACGATCCGACCCAAGGTAACCGGCGTGCCGGGGGCGGCCTGATCGTCTCCCCACGGCCCGATCCGGGCCTCGAAGTCGGCGTCGATCGCATCGAGCACCTGCTCGGCGCGGGCGCCCGGGCGAAGCGCGATCCGGCAGCCGATCGCCGCGTGGACGTGAATCGGGCCGATGACGTGCAGGCGGGTCGTCAGCAGACAGCTCCCGAGCAGGTCGTCGCGAACCGCCGCGCACAGGCGTTCGAGGTCGCCGGCTTCGATCTCGCGCTTCGGCAGCAGCACGACCGTGACGTGCGCGCGCTTGTTCGCCGTACCCGGCACGCAGAAGGCGCGCACCGGGCCTCCCTGCGGCAGATGGCGAAGCGCGCTTTCGATCGCCAGCCGTTCGTAGTCCTCCGCAGCGACGGCGCAATCGGCTTGCGTCAGATCGCGCACCGCGGCGTCGAGCGCGCGCTCGATGTCGCCGCGCTCTTTAAGATCCTTCCAACCCCGCCAATGCCCATCCATCAGCAGGCGAAGGAACTGCAGCTTCGCCTGCGGCGTGACGCGGCCGAGGCGGTAGGCCAGCGCTTCGGCGAAGTAGGCCAGCAGCTCAACCAGCGTGATGCCCGGGTCCGACGGGTTGTGGTTGGTCCAGCCCGGCGCAACCGCGGGAATCAGCGATAAGCCCTCGCGGACGAGGTCGTCGAAGTCCCAGGCTCGCAGATGCTCGGCCGCGGTGGTCGTCATGACCCGATCTCCAAGCTGCCGCAGCAGACCATCGCGTCGTCGATGCCCGGCGCCTCGGCGCCGGCCGGCTCGTCGACCCGCATCTGCAGCGCATCGACATGCAGCACACCATCGACCGCCCCGAGCAGCGCCACCAGGTCGGATCGATGCGGCCTGACCCCCGGCGCCCAGCCGCCACCCGAAGCACCGCCGTGCAGCGGATGCAGGAACTGCTGCAACCGCTGCCGGCACGCACCGGCGACGGCATGCGCCGACTCGCCCGGCGCGCACTGCATGCGCGCCGTCACCGAAACGGCGGCATAAGCCGGACCGAGAACGACGACCTCGACCGCCAGCGGGCAGCGCGAGTCGAGGTGGCGCTTCACCGTCTCCAGCAGTTCGAGCGTCGGCTGGGGGCGCGGCGCATCGCTATGGGGAACGACGATGACGCTGACCGTGCCGGCCGCCTGCGCCGCCGTCCAGCGCCCG
>JAFDWP010000026.1 GCA_018268435.1 Actinomycetota bacterium | reverse complement strand
CGCTGCAGAAGGCGCTGCGTTCGCTGGAGAAGCGCGGATCCTCGTTCCACTGGGGTGAGGAGCCGCGCTCGCTCGAGGAGCTGCTGGAGATCTCCCGCACGCCGACCGACGGCCGCATCGTGGTGTTGCAGCAGGCGCTGCGCAAGGGCGCCACGATCGAGCAGGCCTTCGAGGCCACGGCTATGGACCCCTGGTTCCTGGACCAGATCGTCCTCATCAACGAGGTCGCGGAGCAGATCCGCATCGCCCCCGAGCTCGACGCCGACATCCTCCGCCTCGGCAAGGACCACGGATTCTCCGACGTGCAGTTCGGCGAGCTCCGCGGGCTCACCGAGGCCGAGGTGCGCGGGGTGCGCCACGGGCTCGGGATCCGGCCCGTCTACAAGACCGTGGACACCTGCGCCGGGGAGTTCCCCGCCCTCACGCCGTACCACTACTCGAGCTACGACAGCGAGACCGAGGTCACCCCCTCCGACCGCTCCAAGGTGGTCATCATCGGATCCGGCCCGAACCGGATCGGCCAGGGCGTCGAGTTCGACTACTCCTGTGTGCACGCGTCGTTCGCGCTCTCCGCCGCCGGCTTCGAGACCGTGATGGTCAACTGCAACCCCGAGACGGTCTCCACCGACTACGACACCTCCGACCGGCTCTACTTCGAGCCGCTCACCCTGGAGGACGTGCTCGAGGTGCTGCATGCCGAGGCGCAGTCCGGTGAGATCCTCGGCGTCGTCTGCCAGCTCGGCGGGCAGACGCCCCTGGGTCTGGCGAAGGGCATCGAGGCCGCCGGGTACACCGTGCTCGGCACCAGCCCCGCCGCGATCGACCTCGCCGAGGAGCGCGAGCTGTTCTCGCGGCTGCTCGACGACGCCGGCCTGGTCGCGCCCCGCAACGGCACGGCGATCGACGTCGAGGGCGCGGTCGCCGTCGCCGAGGAGATCGGCTTCCCCGTGCTGGTGCGTCCGAGCTTCGTGCTCGGCGGGCGCGGGATGGAGATCATCTACGACACCCCGGCGCTGCGGGACTACTTCGTGCGCACCGCGGGCGAGGTCATCATCGAGGAGGGCAAGCCGCTGCTCGTGGACCGCTTCCTCGACGATGCGATCGAGATCGACGTCGACGCGCTGTACGACGGATCCGAGCTCTACATCGGCGGCGTCATGGAGCACCTCGAGGAGGCCGGCATCCACTCCGGCGACTCGAGCTGCACGCTGCCCCCGGTCTCCCTCGGGCGCACCGACATCGACCGCGTGCGCGAGGCCACCCTCGCGATCGCCGAGGGCGTCGGCGTGCGGGGCCTGCTGAACGTGCAGTTCGCGATCAGCGCGGGCGTGCTCTACGTGATCGAGGCGAACCCGCGCGCGAGCCGCACCGTGCCGTTCGTGTCCAAGGCGCTGGGGATCCCGCTGGCCAAGGCCGCGAGCCGCATCATGGTCGGGGCGTCGATCGCCGAGCTCGTCGCCGAGCGCCTGCTGCCCGAGAACGACGGCTCCCGGGTGCCGCTCGGCGCCCCGGTCTCCGTCAAGGAGGCGGTGCTGCCCTTCAAGCGGTTCCGCACCGCCGACGGCCGGATCGTCGACTCCGTGCTCGGCCCCGAGATGCGCTCGACCGGCGAGGTCATGGGCATCGACCGGGACTTCCCGACCGCGTTCGCGAAGAGCCAGGCCGCGGCCTACGGCGGCACCCCGACGTCCGGCACCGTGTTCATCTCGGTCGCCGACGCGGACAAGCGCGCCGTGATCCTGCCGGCGCACCGGCTGCACCAGCTCGGATTCACGATCGTGGCGACCGTCGGCACCGCCGAGATCCTGTCCCGCAACGGCATCCCGGTGACCCTGGTCGAGAAGTACAGCGAGACGCAGAGCTCGGGCGAGACGAACATCGTCGACCTGATCGACCAGGGCGCGATCGACATCATCGTGAACACCCCGTCCGGCGGCGCGGCGCGCGCGGACGGCTACGAGATCCGCGCCGCGGCGGTCGCCGCAGACAAGGCGCTGTTCACGACCATCGCGACACTCGGCGCGGCGGTGAGCGGCATGGACGCGGCGGACAAGGGCTTCGAGGTGCGGAGCCTGCAGGAGTACGCGCTCGATCGGGCCGCACGGGCATGACCGTCGGCTTCGGCTCCCGGCTGCGTGCCGCGCTCGACGAGCACGGGCCGCTGTGCGTGGGCGTGGACCCGCACGCGGCCCTGCTCGACGCGTGGGGGCTGCCGCAGAGCGCCGACGGCGTCCGCGCCTTCGGCCTCGCCGTCGTCGACGCCGCCGCGTCCCGGGTGGCCGCGATCAAGCCCCAGGTGGCGTTCTTCGAGCGCTTCGGATCCGCCGGGCTCGCGGCGCTCGAGGACGTCCTGGCGGCGGGCCGCGCAGCCGGGCTGCTTGTGATCGCCGACGCCAAGCGCGGCGACATCGGCACCACGATGGCGGGATACGCGCAGGCCTGGCTGGCGCCGGGGGCGCCCCTGGAGGCCGATGCGCTGACCATCAGCCCCTACCTGGGCGGCGGCTCCCTGGCCGATGCGATCACGCAGGCACTGCCGCACGGCAAGGGCGTCTTCGTGCTCGCCGCCACCAGCAACCCCGACGGCGCCGGCCTGCAGCAGGCGCGCACGGACACGCCGGGGGAGACGGTGGCACTGCGTGTCACGCGCGAGGTCACGGCGCTGGATGTCGCCGGCGCCGGGCTCGGCTCGGTGGGGCTGGTCGTCGGCGCGACGATCGACCGTGCGGCGTTCGCGCTCGACGACGACACGCTGCGCACGGTGCCGCTGCTCGCGCCGGGTTTCGGCGCGCAGGGGGCGACGCCCGCGGATCTGCGGACGAGATTCGGTACGCTGGCAGGTAACGTCCTGGCTTCCGAGAGCCGGAGCATCCTGTCCGCGGGTCCGGATCGGATCGCAGCGACGATCGAAGAGCGCGCCGCGCGCTACCAGGAGGTCATGGGTGGGTGAACCGGCAGGGCGCGTCGTGCCCGAGGTCGATCGCGTCGCCGCAGCACGTCGGGCGGTCGAACGCCGCCGTGCGCGCGCGTCGCTGAAGCGCGACCTGTCGATGCGCGTGATCGCGCCGCAGCACGTGCTGACGGCCGCGGCCGCGGATCCGCACTCCACCGCGGGATCGCTGCGCGTACCGGACTTCCTCACCGCGCTGCCCGCCATCGGCGCCGGCAAGCGGGACCGCATCCTGGCGGACCTGCAGATCTCGCCGGTCAAGCGCCTCGGCGGTCTCGGCACCCGGCAGCAGCAGGCGCTGCGGGCCTGGGTCGACACGCGCTTCCCGCTGCCGGTGCCGCGAGACGGCCGCAGCCGGCTGCTCGTGCTCGCCGGTCCCACCGCCGTCGGCAAGGGCACGGTGGCCGCGCACATCCGGGAGAACCACCCCGAGATCCACCTCTCGGTGTCGGCGACCACGCGTGCGCCGCGTCCCGGGGAGCAGGACGGCGTGCACTACTTCTTCGTCGACGACGCGGAGTTCGACCGCATGATCGCCGCGGGGGAGCTGCTCGAATACGCGACGGTGCACAACAAGTTCCGCTACGGCACGCCGCGTCGGCCGATCGACGCGGCACTGGCCGACGGGAAGACCGTGCTGCTCGAGATCGATCTGCAGGGGGCGCGCCAGGTGCGCGCCGCGGATCCCTCCGCCAACCTCGTCTTCCTGCTTCCGCCGTCCTGGGACGAGCTCGTGCAGCGACTGGTCGGCCGGGGCACCGAGGACGCGGAGGAACGGGCCCGCCGGCTGCGCACCGCGAAGGTCGAACTGGCCTCGCAGGGCGAGTTCGATCACCGGGTCGTGAACGAGGATGTCGCCACGGCCGCCCGCGAGGTCGTAGAATTGACTTCAGACTCTGCGCGCTGACAATCCTCCTGCGCTCCGATGGGCTCCTCGGGCCCTCGGAACACGCCGCCCGACTGACATGCGCGCCCGCATTCTCCGCGACGATCCGTCGCCAGACTCAGGAGGTCCACCATGGCCGGACACAACAACGGCATCATCGACCCGCCCATCGACAACCTGCTCGACCGCGTCGAGTCCAAGTACGAGCTCGTGATCTACGCGGCCAAGCGCGCGCGCCAGATCAACGACTACTACTCCGACCTGCACGAGGGCAACCTGTTCGACAACGTCGGCCCGCTGGTCGACTCCTCGGTCGAGGACAAGCCGCTCACCATCGCGCTGCACGAGATCAACGAGGACAAGCTCCGCATCCGCCACGCGGAGTGAGCTGAACATCCGGAGCCGCCGTCATCCCATCCGAGGATGTCGGCGGCTCCGTCCATACTGGGGTCGGGCGACCGGCCCCGGAACTCGGGACGCATCCCGTCCCCCACCGCCCTGCACACCAAGGGAGCACCGATGAGCGCGCTGCGTCTGTTCACCTCCGAGTCCGTCACCGAGGGACACCCGGACAAGATCTGCGACCAGATCTCCGACTCCATCCTCGACGGCCTGCTCACGGTGGACACGGGCTCGCGCGTCGCCGTGGAGACGCTGGTCACCACGGGCCTGGTGCATGTCGCGGGTGAGATCCGCACCTCCGGGTACGTCGACATCCCCACGATCGTGCGCGACGTCGTCAACGGCATCGGCTACACCTCCAGCGACACCGGCTTCGACGGCTCGTCCTGCGGCGTGAGCGTATCGGTGGGGGAGCAGTCCGCCGACATCGCGAGCGGGGTCGACCAGGCGCAGGAGCACCGCGAGGGCGGGTCCTCCGATCCGCGCGACCTGCTCGGCGCCGGCGACCAGGGCATCATGTTCGGCTTCGCCACCACCGAGACCCCGCAGCTCATGCCGATGGCAGCCTGGACCGCGCACCGGCTCGCCGAGCGCCTGACCCAGGTGCGCCGCGACGGCACGCTCCCGTTCCTGCGGCCCGACGGCAAGACCCAGGTGACGCTCGGTTACGACGGCTTCACCCCGAAGACGGTCGACGCGGTCGTGCTCTCGACGCAGCACAACCCGGAGATCTCCCAGGAGGAGCTGCGGGCGCTCGTGCGCGAGCACGTCATCGCCCCCGTGCTGGAGACCACCGGCCTGGACCTCGACGGCGTGAAGGACTACATCAACCCCGCGGGCCCGTTCGTGACGGGTGGCCCGAAGGGCGACGCCGGGCTCACCGGCCGCAAGATCATCATCGACACCTACGGCGGGGCGGCCCGCCACGGTGGCGGCGCGTTCAGCGGCAAGGATCCGTCCAAGGTCGACCGCTCGGGCGCCTACGCGATGCGCTGGGTCGCCAAGAACGCGGTCGCCGCCGGGCTCGCCGAGCGCCTCGAGGTGCAGGTCGCCTACGCGATCGGCGTCGCCCAGCCGGTCGGGCTGTACGTGGAGACGTTCGGCACCGGTGCGGTCGACGACGAGACCATCACGCGCGCCATCCGCGCGGTGTTCGATCTGCGTCCGCAGGCCATCATCGAGGAGCTCGACCTGCTGCGCCCGATCTACGCGGCGACCGCCGCCTACGGGCACTTCGGCCGGGAACTGCCCGAGTTCACCTGGGAGCAGACGACCCGCGCCGAGGATCTGCGCCGCGCCGCCGGTCTCTGAGCCCCGCATCCGAGAACGGCGAGGTCCGCTCGTGCCCAGGCCGATCGCGCGTGTGCTGCTGGACTCGCCGGTCCCGCAGCTGGACCGCCTCTTCGACTACGCGATCCCGGCGGAGCTGCTGACCGACGCCCTCCCCGGCGTCCGCGTGCGGGTTCCGCTGCGCTCTGCCGGGCGCGTCGTCGACGCGTTCCTCGTCGAACTCGGATCCGAGGAGGACGACGGGCGAGCCCTCGCGGAGGTCGAGGCGGTGGTGTCCCGCGCCCGCGTGCTGCCGGGGCGGCTGCACACCCTGGCCCGTCGGGTCGCCGACCGGGCGGCGGGCGGCGCGTCCGACGTGCTGCGGCTGATCGTGCCCAAGCGCCAGGTGCGCGTGGAGAAGGCCTGGCTCGCGGCCGG
>JAFDWP010000269.1 GCA_018268435.1 Actinomycetota bacterium | reverse complement strand
GTGATCGCGGCGCTCGCCGCCGAGCACCCCGAGGCGGTCATCGTCGATCAGGATGAGATCCCCGGCACGGGTCGTGCCGTGCAGGTCGCGCTGGACGCGCTGCCCGCCGGCTTCGACGGCGACGTGCTCGTGCTCTCCGGCGACGTGCCGCTGCTGGAGGCCGAGACGCTGCAGGCCCTCGTCGACGGGCACCGCGCCGCCGCGGCCGCCGCGACCGTGCTGAGCGCGATCGTGGACGACCCCACCGGGTACGGGCGCATCATCCGCGATGCCGCCGGCGACGTCGCCCGTATCGTCGAGCAGAAGGACGCGGACGACGCCGAGAAGGCCACCCGCGAGATCAACGCGGGCGTATACGTGTTCCGCGCGGGCCTGCTGCGGGCGGAGCTCGCGCAGGTGACGACGGACAACGCCCAGGGCGAGATGTACCTGACCACGGTCATCGGCCTGCTGCGCCAGCACGACGAGAAGGTCGCCGTGGAGATCGCCGCCGACACCGCGGCCACGTTCGGCATCAACGACCGCGTGCAGCTGGCCGAGGCCGCACGCACCCTGAACGACCGCATCGTGCGCCGCTGGCAGCGCGAGGGCGTGACGATCCAGGATCCGGCGACGACGTGGATCGATGACGACGTGACGCTCGCCCCCGACGTCACGGTCCTGCCGAACACGCACATCCTGCGCGCGAGCACGGTCGCGTCCGGCGCCGTCATCGGCCCCGACACCACCCTCATCAGCACCGAGGTGGGCGAGGACGCCGAGGTGCGCCGCTCCGAGGCGACGCTCGCCGTGATCGGCGCGAACGCCACGGTCGGCCCGTTCTCCTATCTGCGGGCGGGCACCACGCTCGGCGACGGCGGGAAGATCGGCGCCTACGTGGAGACGAAGAACGCGCAGATCGGCGAGGGCTCGAAGGTGCCGCATCTCTCCTACGTCGGCGACGCGACGGTGGGTCGAGGGGTCAACCTCGGCGCCTCCACGATCACGGCGAACTACGACGACGTGAACAAGCACCGCACCGAGATCGGCGACGAGGTGCACACCGGGTCGCACACGGTGCTCGTCGCGCCCGTTAGGCTGGGAGCCGGCGCGAAAACAGGCGCCGGAGCCGTCGTCCGCAAGGATGTCCCCGCCGGTGCTCTCGCGATGAGCGTCGCACCCCAGCGCAACATCGAGGGCTGGGTCGAGAAGAACAGAGCAGGTACCGCCGCAGCCGATGCGGCGCGTGCCGATTCGGCGGAATAGGCGGGTCCGATGGGGCGCAAGAAGAACACGACGGTCGAACTGGATCGCGAGAAGGACATCGCGCCGGGGCTGGTCGCGAAGACCAAGAAGCGGCTCGTCGTCGCCGGCGGTCGCTCGCACCCCGAGCTGGTCGCGTCCGTCGCGGAGGCGCTCGGCACCGAGATCGCCCCGGTCGAGCACCGTACGTTCGCGTCGGGGGAGATCTACGCCCGGTTCGAGGTGTCGATCCGCGGCTGCGACCTCTTCATCGTGCAGTCGTTCGGCGACCCGATCAACGAGTGGCTCATGGAGACGCTCATCATGCTGGACGCCGCGAAGCGCGCCTCGGCCAAGCGCATCACCGTCGTCGCGCCGTATTACCCGTACGCGCGCCAGGACAAGAAGGGCCGCGGCCGTGAGCCGATCTCGGCGCGTCTGGTCGCCGACATGCTGAAGGTCGCCGGCGCCGACCGTGTGATGAGCGTCGACCTGCACGCCGCGCAGATCCAGGGCTTCTTCGATGGGCCGGTCGACCACCTGTTCGCGAAGCCCGTGCTGCTGCACCACTTCGAGGAGTCCCTCACCGCCGAGGACCGCGAGACCCTCACGATCGTCTCCCCGGACATGGGTCGCGTGCGCGTCGCCGACACCTGGTCGGACAGCCTGGACGCCCCGCTGGCGATCATCCACAAGCGGCGCGACCCGAAGGTCGCCAACCAGGTCTCCGTGCACGAGATCGTCGGCACCGTGAACGGGCGCACCTGCCTGCTCGTCGACGACATGATCGACACCGGCGGCACGATCGTGAAGGCCGCCCAGGCGCTCAAGGCCAACGGCGCCCGCAAGGTGATCGTCGCGGCCACGCACGCGATCTTCTCGGACCCGGCCACGGAGCGCCTGCAGGACCCGGCGATCGACGAAGTGGTCGTCACCGACACGATCCCGCTGTCCGAGGCCCGTCGGTTCCCGGGGCTGCGGATCCTCCCGATCGCGCCGCTGCTGGCCATCGCGATCAAGCAGGTCTTCGAGGACGGATCCGTCACGAGCATGTTCGACGGCGCGGCCTGAGCGCGTGACAGGGCGGGCTTCACGGCCCGCCCTGACCTCTCAAAGGTGAGGCATAGGAGCAATGCGGAAGCTGGATCCATGACCCTCTCTCCCGCCGCACGTCGTGGATCCGCCCTCGCCGGCATCGCCGGGACGCTGCTCCTGGCCGGCTGCGCGACGGAGGCGTCCTCCGCCGAGACCTCGGCGGAGACCTCCGCCCCCTCGAGCACGACGGCGGCGACCGCCACCGCAGCCCCGAGCACGGCGGCGACGTCCGGCACCTCTGGCGGCGCCTACAAGGACGGCACGTACACCGCCGACGGCTCGTACCAGACGCCCGAGACCGTGGAGAGGATCTCCGTCTCGATCACGCTGTCCCAGGACACGGTGACGGCCGTCGAGGTGACCGGGGATCCGCAGGCGTCCGAGACCGAGCACTATCAGGCGCAGTTCATCAGCGGCATCGCCGCCCAGGTCGTCGGCAAGAAGCTCGATGACATCTCGGTGAGCCGGGTGTCGGGATCCTCGCTGACGAGCAAGGGCTTCACCCAGGCTCTCGACACGATCCGCAGCGAAGCCAAGGGCTGACCACCACCCGTGGACGTCTGGCGGTTCGAGGCGATCGGGACCGCCTGGGAGATCGGGACGACCCGTCTCCTCCCGGCGGGGGAGCGCGACGTCGTGCGCGACGTGATCGACGACTTCGACCACACCTGGTCCCGCTTCCGCGACGACTCGCTCGTGACGGCCCTGGCGGCGCAGCCGCAGGAGGTCCCCGCGCCGCCGGATGCCGCGGCCATGCTCGACCTCTACCGTGCACTGGCGGAGGCCACCGACGGCGCCGTGCAGCCCCTGGTCGGCGACAGCCTGGCCGCGCGCGGCTACGACGCGGGCTATTCGCTGCGCGATCGCGGTCCGCTCCCGGCGCCTGCGGACTGGACCGAGCGGCTCGCCTGGGACGACGGGGCGCTGGTCCTGCACGGTCCCGCGCTCATCGACGTCGGCGCCCTCGGCAAGGGGCGTCTGGTGGACGTCGTGCATGCGGTGCTCGGCTCCCTCGGCCACGCCGAGCGACTCGTCGATGCCGGGGGAGACCTGCGGCTGAGCGGTGCGCCGATCCGGGTGGGCCTCGAGCACCCGTTCGATCCGACCCGCGCGATCGGCGTCGCCGAGGTCGGCGACGCCGCGCTGTGCGGATCCGCCGTGAATCGGCGCGCGTGGCCCGGCGAGCACGGCGGGCTGCACCACGTGCTGGACGCCCGCACCGGTGAGCCCGTGCGCACGATCGCGGCGACCTGGGCGCTGACGGACGAGGCGATGATCGCCGACGCGGCCGCCACGGCGCTGTTCTTCGACGGCGGTGCGGCGTTCGCCGCCCGGTTCGGTGTGGAATGGGTGCGGATGACCACGGCGGGCGTGGTCGAGTGGTCGGCGGGGAGCCGGATGGAGGTGTTCGCATGATCGCGACGCTGGTCGGGGTGCGCCAGCGCGTGCTCGCGCAGCTGGGGCGGCTGTCGATGTACCGGCTCACGCTGTACGCGCTGCTCGTGCTCGCGGCCGTCGCCGTGCTCGAATCGGCGCTGGGATGGATCGGCGTCACCCCGCTGGACATCGTCGCCAGCCTCGCACTGCTGATGCTCGCGACGTTCTGCACGGATGCGGTGGGCCAGACGCTGCTGCGGGTGCCGCGCCGGATCGAGTCGTCGCTCATCACCGCGCTGATCCTGCTCTTCATCGTGCAGCCGGGCGCGAACCCCGACCAGGTCGGCGGGATCGCGCTGGCGGGCGTGATCGCGAGCGCCTCGAAGTACCTGCTGGTGTGGCGCGGGCGACACCTGCTCAATCCGGCGGCGGTCGGCGCGACCGTGCTGACGCTCACCGGGCTGGGCTTCTCCGCCTGGTGGGTGGGCACGCCGGCGCTGGCGATCCCGGTGCTCGTGCTCGGGTTGCTCGTGCTGTGGCGCACCGAGCGGTTCACGCCGGTGCTGCTGTTCGCAGTGGTGTACGCCGGGGTGTCGCTCGTGCGGCTCTCGGTGCAGTCCGCCGCGGCCGGACTGGCCGTCGACCCGGGGGCGCTGCTGTCGCTGGTGCTGCTGCAGTCGCCGGTGCTGTTCCTCGGCGCGTTCATGCTGACCGAGCCGCTCACGCTGCCCTCGCGGCGCGGGCAGCAGCTGCTCGTGGCCGCGGTGGTGGGCGCGCTGGCCGGCTGGCCCGTGAGCCTCGGCATCATCACGCTCGGCCAGGAGCGCGCGCTGCTGATCGGCAACCTGCTCGCCGCCGTGCTCGTCGCCCGCGCGGGGATCCGGCTCGCGCTGGTGCGCCGCCGGGCGCTCACCCCCACCGTGCACGAGCTCACCTTCCGCGCGCGGCACGGCTTCCGGTTCGTCCCCGGGCAGTATCTCGAGCTGCAGGTGCCGCACCGTCGGCCCGACGCCCGCGGCACCCGCCGCGAGTTCAGCATCGCCTCCGCCCCCGCCGAGCTGCCCGTCGTGCGCATCGCGTATCGCGAGGCCGACCCCGGCTCCTCCTACAAGCGGGCGCTCGGCGTCGTGCAGCCCGACGACGTGCTGACGGCGACGGGCGTCTGGGGCGACTTCGTGCTGCCCTCCCGCGACGTCCCCGTGCTCCTGGTCGCCGCCGGGATCGGGGTGACCCCGTTCGTGTCGCAGCTGGGATCGGCGCGGCACCGGGACGCGGTGCTCGTGCTCGTCGCCTCCTCGGCGCAGGAGTGCGCGTATCTCGACGAGCTCGCCGGATCCGGGGCGCGGATCGTGGTGGTGACTCCGGACCGACCGGAACGGCTGCCGGATGGGGCGGAGTGGGCGGGCGGCGGCCGTCTGGACGCGACCCTGCTGAGCGCGCTGGTGCCGGATCTGGAGCGCCGGCATGCCTGCGTCTCGGGCCCGCCGCGACTCATCGCGGACCTCGCGCCGGCGCTGCGCGGTGCGCGCAGGCTGCGCACGGACGCGTTCGCCGGCTACTGATCGGGATCCGCGTGCCTCGGCGCGCTCAGTGCCCGCCGAGGGTGCGGTTCATCTCGTGGCCGCCCCCGGCGGTGCGCTCGTCGTCGGTCGGGGGCTCCGCCGCGTCCGAGGTCGCGTCCGAGGTCGGGGGATGCGTCGCGTCCGAGGTCGGAACGCCGCCGGTCTGCGCGCCGACGATCGGCACGCCCCCCGTTTGACGATGCGGCACATGCGGCAGGCGCACGGTGAACACCGTCGAACCCGGCGCGCTCTGCACGGAGATCGTGCCGCCGTGGCTCTCCACGATCGCCTTCGTGATCGACAGCCCGAGGCCGGATCCGCCGGTCGCGCGGTTGCGGGACCGATCCCCGCGCGCGAACCGGCTGAACAGCTCGTCGCGCACGGCGGGATCGATGCCAGGACCGTCGTCCCGCACGCGCAGCACGGCCTCGCCGTCCTCCTCTGCGACCTCGATCGAGATCCGGGTGCCCGCCGGGGTGTGCGTGCGCGCGTTGGCGAGGAGGTTCGCGACCACCTGCTGCAGCCGTCCGGTGTCGCCGATGAGCTCCACGGGCTCCTCCGGCACGTCGATCGCCCAGTCGTGGTCCGGCGCCGTGGGGCGCGCGTCCTCGACGCCCTCGATCGCGAGCCGGGACAGGTCGACGGTCGACAGGGACAGCTCCCTGCCCTCCTCGAGGCGCGCGAGCAGCAGCAGGTCCTCCACGAGGCTCGTCATCCGCAGCGACTGGGCCTGGATTCGCTCGAGCGCCGTGTGCGCGGACGCCGTGGCCGGGTCCTCCGGGGCGTCGGACCTCGACAGCGCCCGCAGGGACAGCTCCGAGTAGCCGCGGATGGAGGAGAGTGGGGTGCGCAGCTCATGGCTGGCATCGGCGACGAACTGCCGCATGCGCTCCTCGTTGCGCTGACGCACGGCGAGGGAGGCGTCGACGTGGTCGAGGAGGGTGTTCAGTGCGGCGCCGACCAGTCCGGTCTCGGTGCGCGGATCCGCCTCGGCGGCCGGCACGCGCTCGGTGATCGAGACGTCGCCGCGATCCAGCGGCTGATTCGCGACCCGGTTCGCGGTCGCCGCGACCTCGCGCAGCGGCCGCAGTGCGACCCGGATCGTGATCGCCGTCGACAGGGCGAGCAGGATGAGGCCGCCGATCGTCGTGAGCGCGATCATCGAGAACAGCGTCGTGATCTGGGCCTCGAGCGCGGCCCGCGGAAGTCCCGTGATCACCTCGACCGAGCGCGGGGGCAGACCGGGGATCGGCACCGACTGATGCGCGAGCTGGTAGGACCCGAGTCCGTCGAGCTCGAGCTCGTACCGACCCGCGGTGAGCGCGGCGACGACCTGCCGCATCTGCGTGTCGGTGAGGTCCTGCGCCACCCGATCCGGGTCGACGTACGAGCCCGTCACGGCGCCTCCGTCCGAGACCACCATGACCAGGGTGCCGGTCTGCACGCCGGTCTGCCCCTCCCACAGCGAGGTCGCGTCCGGCACGGTCTTGCCGATGAGCGCATTCCCGGTGGCCGCCCTGGCGAGGCTCTTGCTCGTCGTGGCGAGCTCGTCCTGCAGTCGTCCGTTCAGCACGTTCCCGAGCACCACGCTGGTCGCGATCGCGATGACCACGAGGATCAGCGACACGAAACCGGTCACGGCGGCCATGAGCCGCGTCTGCAGGGACAGCGGGCCGCGCGGGCGTGGGCGGAACGGGTTCATCGGCGGGCGGGCTCCATCGGGCGCGGACTCACTGCTGCGGGGCCTTGATCATGTAGCCCACGCCGCGGACGGTGTGGATCAGGGCCACGTCCCGCCCGGCGTCGAGCTTCTTGCGCAGGTACGAGATGTACAGCTCGACGACGCTGGAGCGGCCGCCGAAGTCATAGCTCCACACCCGGTCCAGGATCTGCGCCTTGGACAGCACGCGGCGCTCGTTGCGCATCAGGAAGCGCAGCAGCTCGAACTCCGTGGCGGTCAGCTCGATCTCGTCGCCGTCGCGGACCACCTCGTGGCTGTCCTCGTTGAGCGTGAGGTCGCCGACCTGCAGGATCGAGTCGCTGGCGTCGGTGGTGGCCCCGCCGGAACGGCGGATCACGGCACGCAGCCGCGCCACGACCTCTTCGAGGCTGAACGGCTTGGTCACGTAGTCGTCGCCGCCGGCGGTGAGGCCCGCGATCCGGTCGCTCACCGCATCCTTGGCGGTGAGGAACAGCACGGGGACGAGGTTGCCCTGCTCCCGCAGGCGCTTGAGGACGCCGAGCCCGTCGAGATCGGGCATCATGACGTCGAGGACCAGGGCATCGGGTCCGAAGTCGCGGGCGACCTGGAGTGCTTCGAGTCCTGATTCTGCGGTGCGCACCTCCCAGCCCTCCATGCGCAGGGCCATGGCGAGGAGATCGGTGAGCATCGGCTCGTCGTCGACCGCGAGGATCCGCAGGGGAGAGCCATCGGGGCGACGCAGCTCAGTGGCGTGATCGTTCATGGGATCCATTCTCCTCAGTTTCCTATGAACGGACTATGAGCTTTGAGATTTCTGTGGGCGGGGCGCGTCGCCGGGGTCCGCTCGGCGACGGCGCCGGTGCGATCGCGTGCTTAGCGCGCGCATAGCAACGCCATCATCGCGCCCCAGAACGCGCTCCTAGCGTCGCCAGCACAAGAGTGACCGAAGAGGAGAACCATGTTCGGGACGTATCTGCGGCGAGAGCTCGCCGGGCGGAAGAAGCAGACGGTGATCGTCGCGGTGGGCCTGGCCATCGCGATCGCCCTCGTGATCGTCGTCAACGCGCTGTCCGCGGGCGTGCGCGACGCCCAGAGCGAGGCCCTCGCCCGCGTGTACGGCGTCGGCACCGACCTCACGGTCAGCGGCAAGCAGGCCGAGCGCGGCAGCGCCACGACCGGCCCGCGCTTCGACTTCGGCGCCGGCGGAGGCGCCCAGGGCAGCGACGGCAGCACCACGCTGAGCTCGTCCCGGCTGATCGCGTCTCCGGGCCGCACCACGATCGACGCGGCCAGCGTGAAGACCATCTCCGGGACCACGGGCGTCGCGGCGGCCACCGGGGCGCTGAGCCTCACGAACATGACGTTCTCGGGACAGGTCGCGCAGCAGGGGAGCGCACAGAGCACCCCGCAGACGCCGTCGTCCGGGGGCGCGCAGCAGGGAGAGGGGCAGACCGGCACCGGCGAGCGTCCGCGCTTCGGCGGCGGCAGCTTCGGGGTCAACTCGTACACGGTCCTCGGCATCGACCCCGCGGCGGGCACGACGGTCGGACCGCTGTCCTCCGTCAAGGTGACCGACGGCCGCGCGCTCGACGCCGGTGATGCCGGCGCGCTGGTGGCGGTCGTCGACAGCACCTATGCGACGTCCAAGAACCTGAGCGTCGGCGGCACGCTCGACGTGGGCGGCTCCACGGTGAAGATCGTCGGCATCGTCTCCTCGGCCTCCGATTCCGCCGACACCGCCGCCGACGCGTACCTGCCGCTGGACACCGTGCAGAAAATCGCGGCGACCGGGGACGTCGTGTCCACCGTGTACGTCAAGGCGTCCTCGGCCGACGACATCTCCGCGGTGCAGGCCGCGCTCACCAAGGCGCTGCCGGACGCCACGGTCAACTCGCAGGCCGACCTCGCGTCGACCGTCTCCGGATCCCTCGCCAGCGCGGCCGGCATGATCGAGGGCCTCGGCACCTGGCTGTCGATCATCGTGCTCGCGGTGGCGGTGCTCCTCGCCGTGCTGTTCACGCTCTCCGGCGTCGCGCGCCGCACGCGCGAGTTCGGCACCCTCAAGGCGATCGGCTGGTCCAACGGCCGCATCGTGCGGCAGGTCGCGGGGGAGTCGCTCGTGCAGGGTCTCATCGGCGGCGCCGCGGGGCTCGCGCTCGGCCTCGCCGGGATCCTCGTGATCAACCTCGTCCAGCCGACGATCTCCGGGGCGTCCGCCGCCGGTCTCGGTCGGGGAGCCAGGGCGGGCGGCGCCGAGGGCGCCGGATTCCCCGGCGGCGCGGGCGGTGCGGCCGGCGCGGGCGGCGGCGGCTTCCGCGGCCTCGGCGAGTCGGTGCAGAACGTCGTGCTGCACGCGCCGCTCAGCGTGTGGATCCTCGTCGCGGCCGTCGGCCTCGCCATCCTCGGCGGCCTCGTGGCCGGCGCGGTCGGCGGCTGGCGCGCCGCACGCCTGAGCCCCGCCGAAGCCCTGCGGTCCGCCGCCTGACGCCCGTCCCGAACAGGAGAGACACCCATCATGAGCATCATCGAGACCGAACCGCAGACGCTGTACGTCCTGAACGGGGTCACCCGCACCTACACGGGCAAGGGCCGCACGGTGACCCCGCTCACCGGCGTCACCGTGGAGATCGCCGCCGGGGACTTCGTCACCATCCAGGGCCCCACCGGGGGCGGGAAGTCGACCCTGCTGCAGCTGCTCGGGGCGCTGGACCGCCCGACCGCGGGATCCCTGCTCCTCGGCGGCACCGAGCTGTCCTCGGCGTCGAACGCCGAACTCGGCCGGATCCGGGCCGAGGACATCGGCTTCGTGTTCCAGGGCTTCAACCTGATCCCCACGCTCACGGCACGGGAGAACGTGGCGATGGCGCTGGTGCCGACGAAGACGCCCGCGCCCGAGCGCGCCGCCCTGGTGGAGGAGGCGCTGTCCCATGTCGGCCTCGCCGACCGCGGCGATCACCTGCCCGGGGAGCTCTCCGGCGGGCAGCAGCAACGCGTGGCGATCGCGCGCGCCATCGTGAAGCGGCCGCGGGTGCTGCTCGCGGACGAGCCCACGGGGAACCTGGACGAGGAGATGCGCGACGAGATCCTCGCCCTGCTCGAGTCGCTGTGCGCGGAGGGGCTCACCCTCATCGTCGTGACGCACGACACGGCGGTCGCCAAGCGCGCCCACCGCAGGCTCCGTCTCAAGAACGGACGCCTGAACGAGGTGTGAGCCCCCGCGCGGCTCAGTGCGTGTCGACCGCCTCGATCTCGGTGCGGTCGCCGGACCACTGGGTGTGGAACGTGCCGTCCCTGTCGATGCGCTTGTAGGTGTGCGCGCCGAAGAAGTCGCGCTGGCCCTGCACGAGTGCGGCGGGGAGGCGGTCGGCACGGATCCCGTCGTAGTACGACAGGGAGGACGAGAACGCGGGGGCGGGGATGCCCGACTGGGCGGCGGCGATCACGACCCGGCGCCACGCCGCCTGCGCGCGCCCGATCGCCTCGGCGAAGTACGGGGCGGTCATGAGCACCGGCAGGTCGGGGGTCTGCGCGTACGCGTCCGCGATGCGGTTCAGGAACTGGGCGCGGATGATGCATCCGCCGCGCCAGATCTTGCTGATCGCCCCGAGGTCGATGTTCCAGCCGTACTCGGCGGCGCCGGCGCGGATCTCGTCGAAGCCCTGCGAATAGGCGACGATCTTGGACGCGTACAGGGCCAGGCGTACGTCCTCGATGAACGCGTCGACCTGGTCGGCGGGGACGGTGAACGCCTCGCCGGCCCCGGAGCCCGTCGAGGGGCCGGGCAGGGCCGAGGCGGCGGCGCGCTGCTCGGGGTGCGAGCTGAGGGAGCGCGCGAAGGTGGCCTCCGCGATGCCGGAGACGGGCACGCCGAGCGACAGCGCGGTCTGCACGGTCCACGCGCCGGTGCCCTTGGCGCCGGCCTGGTCCAGGATCACGTCCACGAGCGGCGCGCCGGTGGCGGCGTCGACCTGGCGGAGCACCTCGGCGGTGATCTCGATCAGGTACGACTCCAGCTCGCCGGCGTTCCACTCGGCGAAGATCTCGGCGATCTCGGCGGGGCTCTTGCCCGTGCCGCGGCGGATGAGGTCGTAGGCCTCGGCGATGAGCTGCATGTCGGCGTACTCGATGCCGTTGTGCACCATCTTCACGAAGTGCCCGGCGCCGTCGTGGCCGACGTGCGTGACGCACGGCTCGCCCTCGGCGACCGCAGCGATGGAACGCAGGATCGGACCCAGCGTCACCCAGGACTCGTCGGATCCGCCGGGCATGATCGACGGCCCGGTGAGGGCGCCCTCCTCACCGCCGGAGATGCCCGCGCCGACGAAGTTGATGCCGGTCGCGCGGACCTGCTTCTCGCGGCGGATCGTGTCGGGGAAGTACGCGTTGCCGCCGTCGACGATGATGTCGCCCGGCTCGAAGACCTTGACGAGCTCGTCGATCACGGCGTCCGTGCCTGCCCCGGCCTTGACCATGATGATCGCGGTGCGCGGCTTCTGCAGCGTGTCGGCGAACTCCTGGTAGGAGGCGGCGGGGAGGAACCCGGCCTCCGGGTGCGCGTCCAGCACGGCCTGGGTCTTCTCGTGGCTGCGGTTGAAGATCGCCACCGCGTTGCCCTCACGGCTGGCCAGATTGCGGGCGAGATTCGAACCCATGACGGCGAGCCCGACGACTCCGATGTTGGCACGAGCGGTGTTTTCTGACACGCGGGACTCCAGACGACAGCGTGGGTGGGCTTCCCAGATTATCGCCTCGGTTCCGGCCGCCGCGGTTCGGTGACGGACCCGTCTCGCGCGGGGGCGCCGCGACGGTCCCGCCGGGGTGCTTATAACGATCCGACCCGCCGTGCGCGGTTACCACGCGCAAACCGGACGGCCACGGACTATTCTCATGCCGGGGCGCGTACACCGAAGTGCGCTCGCCCACACCTTGATGACATCGACGTTCGCAAGGGGCGGTCGATGACCCGAAATCGGAAGGCAATCACAATGATCCGAAAGAAAGCTGTCGCAGGCGTCGCAGCCGCGGCCGCGCTGCTGCTGCTCGCGGGTTGCGCGAATCAGGCGGGAACGGGCACCAGCACCACCGGTAGCGGGAGCAGCACCGTTCCCGACATCCCCGCCGTGACCTCGGTCGAGACGCCCAAGGACGCGGTCCTGCCCGCGGGTGACGGCAAGGGCTCCTGCCCGGCCACCACCACGCTCGCCTACATCGGCGCCGAGACCGGCCCGAACGCCCAGCTCGGTATCAACATCTTCAACGGCGTGCAGCTCGCGATCGACCAGCACAACAAGGCCAACCCGGACTGCCAGGTGCAGTTCAAGAAGTACGACACCGAGGGCGACCCGAACAAGGCGACCGGTCCGGTCACCCAGGCCGTCAGCGAGGCCGACATCATCGGTGTCGTGGGTCTGCCGTTCTCCGGCGAGTCCAAGGCCACCGGCAACATCTTCCAGCAGCAGGGCCTGGTGCACATCACCCCGTCCGCGACCAACCCGGGTCTGACCCAGAACGGCTGGACGACGTTCTTCCGCGGCCTCGGCAACGACGCGCAGCAGGGCCCGGCGGCGGCGAAGTTCCTCACCGACACGCTCAAGGCCAAGAAGGTCTACCTCGTGCAGGACGACTCCGACTACGGCATCGGCCTGGCCGGCACCACCTCGAAGGGCCTCGGCAGCGCGCTGGTCGGCACCGACAAGGTCACGACCGGTCAGAAGGACTTCTCGGCGACGATCTCGAAGATCATGAACGCGAAGCCGGACGCGGTCTACTACTCGGGCTACTACGCCGAGGCGGCGCCGCTCGCCCAGCAGCTGGCGGCCAAGGGCTTCACCGGCGCGTTCGTCGGCCCCGACGGCGTGAAGGACGACCAGTTCATCAAGCTGGCCGGTGACGCGTCCAAGAACGCGTTCTTCACCTGCCCGTGCATCCCGGGTGAGCTGCTGACCACCTTCTCGAAGGAGTACACGGCGGCGTTCAACGCGGCGCCCGGCACGTACTCGATCGAGGGCTACGACGCGGCCACCGTGCTGCTGAGCGGCATCGACAAGGGCAAGCAGACGCGCGCCGACCTGCTCGCGTGGGTCACCTCGTACGACGCGGACGGCCTGGCCAAGCACCTCAAGTGGGACAAGACGGGCGAGCTCGAGGCCCCGACCGTCTACGGCTACCGGGTGCTCGACGGCAAGATCGCCTACATCGGCCCGATCGGCAAGTGAGTGTGAGGATCCTGCGGCACGAGTCCCTGCTCGTGCCGCAGGATCCTTGTCCCTGCCCTTTCCCGGCGCGATGATGCGCCCTGTGTGAAAGCGAAACCCTGAATGCTCGATCTCGTCGCCCAGTCCGTGGTGCACATGGACTCGTCCTGGATCAATTTCGATGTCAACTCCCTGTTCCAGAACTTCTGGAGCGCCACCTTCGACGGACTCACGTTCGGCGCCGTCTACGGGCTCATCGCCGTCGGGTACACCCTCGTCTACGGCGTGCTGAGCCTCATCAACTTCGCGCACTCCGAAGTCTTCATCGTGGGTGCGTACGGCGTGGTGATGACCCTCACCATGCTCGGCTTCGGCCCCAGCGCCCCGACCATCGGGCCCGCGGCGATCATCATGGATCTGCTGCTCGCCCTCGTCGTCGGCATGGTCTTCTCGGCCGCCACCGCGTTCATCGTCGAACGCGTGGCGTACAGACCCTTGCGCAAACGCAACGCCCCGCGCCTCGCGTTCCTGATCACGGCGATCGGTGTCTCGTTCGCCATCCAGTACCTGATCTTCCTGCCGTTCGTCGGCGGGGCGAACGCGCAGCCGGCGGTGACGATGTTCATCCCGACGCCGATCTTCGACGTGTTCGGCACGATCATCACGAACCAGCAGATCATCATCGTCGTCGCGGCGGTGCTGCTCATGGTGGGCACCGACATGTTCATCCGGCGCAGCCGCACCGGCCGAGGGATCCGCGCGGTCGCGCAGGACCCGGACACCGCCACGCTGATGGGCGTCTCCAAGGAGCGCACCATCGTGATCACGTTCATCATCGGCGGTCTGCTCGCCGGAGCCGCCGCCCTGTTCTACGTGATGCTGGTGCCCTCCGGCGTCATCTACAACGGCGGGTTCATCCTCGGCGTGAAGGCGTTCGCTGCCGCCGTCCTCGGCGGCATCGGCAACGTCCGCGGCGCGCTGCTCGGCGGCATCCTGCTGGGCATCGTCGGCAACTACGGACAGATCCTGCTCGGAGACGCGCAGTGGGCGGACGTCGTCGCCTTCGTCATCCTGGTCCTCGTGCTCCTGGTGCGACCGACCGGCATCCTCGGAACCACCCTCGGAAGGAGCAGGGCATGAGCACCTCATCCGACGGCCCCCGTCCGCTGAGCACGGCGGAATCGGCCCGCGAGGCGATCGAGACCGAATCCATCGCCACGGTCCGCCGCGGTCCGTTCCGCGGCCTCCGCGAGCGCTGGAACGAGCTCTCCCGTCCCGCCCAGTGGGCGTGGATGCTGCTCCCGGTCGCGATCGCGTATGCGATGCCGTTCCTGAACTTCTTCCCGCTGAGCACGGCGCCGGGCAACGACTGGCCGCTCTCGCTGTTCGCGATGGCCGTGTACGCGCTCGTCGCCGTCGGCCTGAACGTGGTGGTCGGCTACGCCGGCCTGCTCGACCTCGGGTACGTCGCGTTCTTCGCGGTCGGCTCGTACACGGCGGCGATGTTCACCAGCCCGGACTCGCCGTATCTGAAGATCCCCTACCTGTGGACGCTTCCGCTGGCGATGGTGATCGCGATGATCTTCGGCGTCGTGCTGGGCGTTCCCACGCTCCGCCTGCGCGGTGACTACCTCGCGATCGTGACCCTCGGCTTCGGTGAGATCGTCCGGATCCTGGCGACCATCATCCCGGCCATGAAGGGTCAGGTGGGCTTCCAGAACGTCGGCCGCCCGCCGGGCGAGGGGGCGAACGGGATCCCGATCTTCGCGAACTCGAACGGCACCCCGTGGTACTGGCTGACGATCACGATCCTGATCATCATCCTGCTGCTCGCGGGCAACATGGAGCGGTCGCGCGTCGGCCGCGCCTGGATCGCGATCCGCGAGGACGAGGACGCCGCCGAGACGATGGGCGTGCCCACCTTCAAGTACAAGGTGTGGGCCTTCGCCATCGGCGCGAGCGTCGGCGGCCTCTCCGGAGCGCTGTTCGCCGGCCAGGTCGGGTTCGTGAACAACCAGAAGTTCGACGTGCAGACGTCGATCCTCTTCCTCGCCGCGGTCGTCCTGGGCGGCACCGGCAACAAGGTCGGCGCCATCCTCGGCGGCGCGATCGTCGCGTACATCCCGCTGCGGTTCACCGCGATCGCCGACTACAAGTACCTGATCTTCGGCGTCGCCCTCGTGGTCCTGATGATCTACCGTTCGCAGGGGCTCATCCCGGCCAAGATGCGCCTGATGGCGTATTCGCGCAAGGCGATCGCCTGGGTGGCACCACCCAAACCGCCGCAGGGCGCCGAGCGAACGCCCACGCCGCGCACAGAAGGGGGAGCATCATGACCGATCCGACCCGGGAATCCGTCGAGCCGGTCGATCCGCCGCTGGTGGAGGGCGCCGAATCCGAGCGCACGATCGACGTCGAGGTCGGCGAGAAGCTCGTCGAGGTGAAGAATCTGACGATCCGCTTCGGGGGACTCACGGCCCTCGACGACGTCTCGTTCGACATCAAGCGCGGGGAGATCCTCGGGCTGATCGGGCCGAACGGCGCGGGCAAGACGACGTGCTTCAATGCGATGACCGGCGTCTACAGGCCCACGAGCGGTGACGTGCTGCTCGAGGGGCAGTCGGTGAAGGGCCGCAAGCAGCATCAGATCACCCGCCTCGGCTTCGCCCGCACGTTCCAGAACATCCGCCTGTTCGGCGAGATGACCGCGTTGGAGAACGTGGTGGTCGGACTGGACGCGCGGCACCGCACGTCGGTGCCGGGCGCGCTGCTGCGCCTGCCCCGGCACGTGCGCGAGGAGAAGTCGTCGGTCGACCGCGCCATGGCGCTGCTCGAGTTCGTCGGCATCGCCCAGCACGCGCAGAAGCGGTCGCGGGATCTGTCCTACGGCTCCCAGCGCCGCCTCGAGATCGCCCGCGCGCTCGCGACGGATCCGAAGCTGCTCTGCCTGGACGAGCCGGCGGCCGGCTTCAACCCCGCGGAGAAGGAGGACCTGATGGCGCTCATCCGGTCCATCCGCGACGAGGGGTACACGGTCCTGCTCATCGAGCACGACATGAAGCTGGTGATGGGCGTCACGGACCGCATCGTGGTGCTCGAGTTCGGCAAGAAGATCGCCGACGACGTGCCTGCGGTCATCCGCGACGACGCCCGTGTGATCGCCGCCTACCTGGGAGTTCCTGAAGATGACGTTGCTTGAGCTGAAGGACGTCTCCGTCCACTACGGACGGATCAAGGCGATCCATGACATCTCCTTCGCCGTGGAGGAGGGGGAGATCGTCTCGCTGATCGGCGCGAACGGCGCGGGCAAGACCACGACGATGCGCACGATCTCCGGGCTGCTGCAGCCCTCCAGCGGATCGATCCTGTTCGACGGCCAGGACATCACCAAGATGAAGGCGCACCTGCGCGTCGTCAAGGGGATCTCCCAGTCGCCCGAGGGTCGGGGGATCTTCCCCGGCATGACGGTGATGGAGAACCTCGACATGGGCACCTTCGGCCTGAAGAACAAGTCGGGCGTGTCCGAGTCGTACGAGCGCGTGTTCTCGCTGTTCCCGCGGCTCGACGAGCGGAAGAAGCAGCTCGGCGGCACGATGTCGGGCGGTGAGCAGCAGATGCTCGCGATCGGACGCGCGCTCATGTCGCAGCCGCGGGTGCTGCTGCTGGACGAGCCCTCGATGGGGCTCGCACCGCAGTTCATCCGGCAGATCTTCAAGATCATCACCGAGATCAACGCGCAGGGCACCACGGTGCTGCTCGTCGAGCAGAACGCGAACCAGGCGCTCGCCAGGGCGCACCGTGCGTTCGTGCTGGAGACCGGGGCGATCACCCGCACCGGCACCGGCAAGGAGCTGCTCTCGGATCCGGCCGTGAAGGAGGCCTACCTCGGCGTGGGCTGAGACGGTGCCGGGGTCGGTCGCCGGCCCCGCACCACACGAGAAGAACCGCGTCGTCCGGAAGGGCGGCGCGGTTCTTCGTTCGGGGTCGTCAGTCCTTGCGGTAGCCGGAACGGCCGAGCGCGAACAGTGCGCCGAAGCACAGCACGGTCGCGCCGACGGCCATCAGGCCGATCAGCCAGGCCAGGGCTTCGGAGAGGAATACACCATCGGTCATGCCGTACAGCCTAGCGTCAGACGCGGGCGCCGAACTCGGGTAACATGGTGGGGTCCTCGGCGAGGGATGGCGCACGTGCGTGCACATCCGTGATCGACGCGGTGAGCTCTGGCTCTCCTTCCGTCGTGTCGAGACGACGAACCCAGACCACCGCGCGGCATCAGAGCCGCGTGTGAACGAGGAGAACATCATGACCGAAGACAACAAGGTTGTCGCCGAGCTCCGTACCAGCTTCGGCAAGGGCTTCGCCCGCCGTCTGCGCGCCGCCGGCCAGATCCCGGCCGTCGTCTACGGCCACGGCACCGAGCCGGTGCACGTCGCGCTGCCGGGCCACCAGGTCGCCCTGCTCATCCGCCGCGCCAACGCGCTGCTCGAGCTGGACATCGACGGCAAGGGCCAGCTCGCGCTGGTCAAGGACGTGCAGAAGGATCCGGTGCACCAGATCATCGAGCACATCGACCTGCTCGTCGTGAAGAAGGGCGAGAAGGTCGCCGTCGAGCTCCCCGTCGTCGTCGTGGGTGAGGCCGTTCCCGGCACGATCGTGAACCTGGACGCGACCCACCTGTCGGTCGAGGCCGAGGCCACGCACATCCCCGAGCACGTCGAGATCTCCGTCGAGGGCCTCGAGGACGGCGCGCGCATCACCGCCGCCGAGGTCGTGCTGCCGAAGGGCGTCTCGCTGGTCGCCGACCCCGAGCTGCTCATCGTGGCCGTCTCCGCGCAGGCCGCCGAGGCGGAGGAGTCCGAGGAGGAGGCCGCCGAGGCCGCCGCTCCGGCCGAGGAGGCCGTCGCCGCGGAGTGATCCTGCGGTCTGAGAACTCGGAGAAGGGGGCGCGACTCGGTCGTGTCCCCTTCTCCTTTTCCGGAAGGATGGATCCATGACGCAGACGTGGCTGGTGGTGGGACTCGGCAACCCGGGACCGAAGTACGCCGCGACCCGGCACAACGTCGGGCAGATGGTCGTCGACGAGCTCGCCGCGCGGCGCGGTGAGGCGTTCCGCGAGCACAAGGCCGGTGCACGCGTGGTGGAGACATGGGTGCGCCCGGGCGGGGACAAGCTCGTGCTCGCCAAGCCGAACAGCTTCATGAACGTGTCGGGTGCGCCGGTCGGAGCCCTCGCGCGGTTCTACTCCGTCAGCCCCGAGCAGGTCGTGCTCGTGCACGACGAGCTGGACATCCCGTTCGACACGATCAAGCTCAAGATCGGCGGCGGCCACGGCGGGCACAACGGCATCCGCGATGTCGCCCGGGTGCTGACGACGCCTGAGTTCCCCCGGGTGCGGGTGGGCATCGGCCGCCCGCCGGGGCGTCAGGACCCCGCCGACTGGGTGCTCTCGCCGTTCGGCTCGACGGAGCGGGCGAATCTTCCGATCCTCATCTCCGACGCCGCCGACGCCGTGGAGCAGCTGGTGCAGGAGGGCCTTCTCGCCGCGCAGCAGAAGCACCACGCGCCGCGCTGATCCGCCGCGTCGACCCGTGCGGTCGTGGCCGTGCGTGCGTTCCTGCTCAGCCGGTCACCGTCGCGAGGCCCAGCGAGACGACCAGCGCCAGGTACGCGGCGAGGAAGAATACGAACGGGCCCAGCGCCGCGATGATCACCGCCGCGATGCCCGATCCGCGTCCGCGGCGGCGCGCGATCGCGACGATGCCCTGCACGAGCGCCCAGATGCCCAGGGCGCTCGCCGCCCAGGCCGTGATCTCCCACCACAGCACGATCTGACGCACCGGGGTGAACGCGGACAGGTCCTCCGCGGCGAACTGTCGCTCGAGGTCGGTGATGCTGACGCCGGATCCGGCACCGTGGCCGATCTGCGCGGCGAGCACGGTGCCGACGACGGTGAGCACGACGGTGGCGAGCAGGGCGAGGATCAGCGCGATGCGGCCGAGTGCGGCGCCGCCCGCGGCCGGGGCGGCAGCGGGGTACGGAGCGGCGTAGCCGCCGGCGGGGCCCGCGAACGCGCCCGGGGGAGCCTGCGGCACCGGCTGTGCGGAGGGCTGCTGCGGATACGGCGGCTGTCCGAACGGCGGCTGCGGGTACGGTGCGGGCGGGACCGGGGGAGCCGGGTACCCGGCCGGCGGCGGGACAGGACGGGGCTGCTGGGGATCGGTCACGCGTTCATCCTAGGCGCGGGGTTCCGACATGCCCGGGACGGCGCGGAGCCGGGTCTCCTGGGCGCGTCGGAGGTGCCCGACCGGGGCTGAGGTCGGTCGCGGAGACTAGACTCTTCCGGTGACTGTGCAGGGGATCATCCGCGCTCTGGAGGACGACGCACCGGGCTTCCGCGACGCCCTGAGCTGGGCGCAGACGGACGCCGACCTGCATGCCGGCGCCGGTCTGGACGCGCCGATGCTGGCGGGGCTGCTGGAGCGGCGCACCGCCGCGGGCAAGCCGTCCGCGCTGCTGGTGATCGCGCCGACCGGCCGCCGGGCGGAATCCCTCGCCGCAGCGCTGGGCGCGTACCTCCCGGAGGCGGAGATCCTGTCCTTCCCCGCGTGGGAGACGCTGCCGCACGAGCGGCTCAGCCCCAGTCCCGACACGGTCGGACGGCGCCTGGAGGTGCTGCGCCGGATGCGCGTGCGCTCGGGGGAGCGCCCGCTCATCGTGGTGGCCTCGGTGCGCGCGGCGCTGCAGCCGGTCGCCGCCGGGCTCGGTGACGTCGAACCGCTCGAGCTGACCGTCGGCGGGCGCGGATACGACCTCGACGGCGTCGCCGCCTCGCTCGTGGAGCGCGCCTATTCGCGGGTGGACATGGTGTCGCGCCGCGGCGAGTTCGCCGTGCGCGGCGGCATCCTGGACGTCTTCCCGCCCACGGCCGAGCACCCGTCCCGGGTGGAATTCTTCGGCGACGAGGTGGATCAGATCCGGCTGTTCTCGGTCGCGGACCAGCGCTCGCTGCCCGCCGCGCCGGCCTCGGTCGCGCTGCCGGCGAGCCGCGAGCTGCTGCTGACCGCCGAGGTGCGCGCCCGCGCGGCGGCCCTCGTGGACGCGTTCCCCGGCATCTCGGGCATGCTGCAGAAGATGGCGGAGGGCATCCCCGTCGAGGGCATGGAGTCGCTGCTGCCGGTCGTCGCGGGGCCCGTGGTCCCGCTCACCGACTACCTTCCCGAGCAGGCGGCGGTCGCCCTCGTCGATCCCGAGCGCAGCGGCGCCCGGGCGGCGAGCCTCGGCGAGACCAACCGCGAGTTCCTCGAGGCCGCCTGGAGCGCGGCGACCGCGGGGGCATCCGCCCCGATCGACCTGCAGACCGGCGACTTCCTCTCCGTCGCCGAGCTCCGCGCCGCCGTGCACGAGCGCAGCGGCGTGTGGTGGCGGCTGAGCGCCTTCGACGCCGGCCCCGAGCGCGCCACCGGGACCGACGTCGACCACGGCGCCGACGGGGTGAGCGCGAGGCCGATCCCGTCGTTCCACGGCAACGTCGACGGCGCGATCGAGTTCACCGCGGCTCGGGTCTCGGAGGGCTGGCGTGTGGTGCTGGTGTCGTCCGGGCCCGGGCTCGTGGACCGCGCGCGCGACGTGCTCTCCGAGCGCGGCGTGGCCGCCCGGGTGGTCGACACGCTGCCGGCGAGCCCCGATCCCGGAATCGCGACGCTCGTGACGGCCACGATCGAGTCCGGCTTCCAGATCCCGAGCGCGAAGATCGCGGTCATCACCGAGAACGAGTTCTACGGGCGCACGATCGGCGGCGACACCCGCGTCGTGAAGAAGCTGGCGTCGCGGCGCAAGAACGTCGTGGATCCGATGCAGCTGCGCGCCGGCGACTTCGTCGTGCACCAGACGCACGGCATCGCGCGCTTCGTCGAGATGACGCAGCGCGAGGTGTCCTCCGGTGGCCGCCATGCGGTCAAGACCGTCCGCGACTACCTCGTGCTCGAGTATGCGCCGTCCAAGCGCGGCTACCCCGGCGACAAGCTCTACGTGCCGACGGACCAGCTCGATCTGCTGTCCAAGTACGTGGGCGGCGAGGCCCCGGCGCTGTCCAAGATGGGCGGCAGCGACTGGGCCGCGGCCAAGGGCAAGGCCCGCAAGGCCGTGCGCGACATCGCCGTCGAGCTCGTGAAGCTGTACTCGGCGCGGATGGCGGCGAAGGGCTACGCCTTCGGCGCGGACACGCCCTGGCAGCGCGAGCTCGAGGAGGCGTTCCCGTTCGCCGAGACGCCGGACCAGCTGCAGACCATCGACGAGATCAAGGCCGACATGGAGCGGCCGATCCCGATGGACCGGCTCCTCAGCGGCGACGTCGGCTTCGGCAAGACCGAGGTCGCGGTGCGCGCGGCGTTCAAGGCCATCCAGGACGGCAAGCAGGTCGCCATGCTCGTGCCCACCACGCTGCTCGTCAAGCAGCACCTGGAGACGTTCAGCGAGCGCTTCGCCGGCTTCCCGGTCAAGGTGCGCCCGCTGTCCCGCTTCCAGACCGACAAGGAGGCGCGGCTCACCCTCGACGGACTGCTGGAGGGCTCGGTCGACATGGTGATCGGCACGCACCGGATCCTCACCGATCAGGTGATGTTCAAGGATCTGGGCCTCATGATCATCGACGAGGAGCAGCGCTTCGGCGTCGAGCACAAGGACGCGCTGAAGAAGATGAAGACGAACGTCGACATCCTCGCCATGAGCGCGACGCCGATCCCGCGCACGCTCGAGATGGCGGTCACCGGCATCCGCGAGATGTCCACGCTGCAGACCCCGCCCGAGGACCGGCATCCGATCCTCTCCTTCGTCGGGCCGCGCAGCGACAAGCAGGTCGCCGCGGCGATCCGCCGCGAGATCCTCCGCGAGGGCCAGGTCTTCTACGTGCACAACCGGGTGCAGTCGATCCAGCGCGTGGCGAGCGAGCTCGCCGAGCTCGTGCCGGAGGCGCGCATCGCCGTCGCGCACGGCAAGATGGGCGAGCATCAGCTCGAGCAGGTGGTCGACGACTTCTGGGAGCGTAAGTACGACGTGCTCGTGTCGACCACGATCATCGAGACGGGCCTGGACATCTCGAACGCGAACACGATCATCATCGACCGCGCCGACCGCTACGGGCTCAGCCAGCTGCATCAGCTGCGCGGGCGCGTGGGCCGCGGGCGCGAGCGCGCCTATGCGTACTTCCTGTACGACGAGGCGAAGCCGCTCAGCGAGACCGCCGCGGACCGGCTGCAGACGATCGCGGTGAACAACGACCTCGGATCCGGCATGCAGGTCGCCCTCAAGGATCTGGAGTTGCGCGGCGCGGGCAACATGCTCGGCGCGGAGCAGGCCGGCCATATCGCGGGCGTCGGGTTCGACCTGTACCTGCGCATGATCGGCGAGGCCGTCGCGACGTTCCGCGGCGAGGAGACCGAGACCGGGGCGGAGCTGCGCCTGGAGCTTCCCGTGGACGCGCGGATCCCCGACGCGTACATCGACAGCGAGCGGCTGCGCCTGGAGGCGTACCAGAAGCTGTCCAGCGCGGCCACGGCGACCGCCGCGGACGACGGGATCGATCACGTCATCGACGAGCTCACCGACCGCTACGGCGCCCCGCCCGCGGAGGTGTCCGGCCTGGTCGCGATCGCCCGGCTGCGCCGCCGTGCGGCCCGGGCAGGGCTCACCGACGTGGTTGCGATGGGCTCGAACCTGCGGGTCGCCCCCGCTCGTCTGGAGGACTCGATGAAGGTGCGGCTGCAACGGCTGTATCCGCAGGCCAAGCTCGTGGGCGGGGGAGAGGCGCTCGTCGTGCCGATGCCCGGCCCGGACCGGGCCGACCCGGTCGAGTGGACGGGGCAGCTGCTCACCGCGCTGTTCCCCGAGCCCGCATCCGCCCCGGCACCCGTCGCCGCGGGATCGGCCTCGTGAGCGCCGAGCTCACGGCGCCGCAGCGCCGCATCCGCGTGCTCACCGCCGCCGAGGCGCGCGCCCTCGTCGCCCAGGAGCTCGGGCAGGATCGCCCTGTCGAGCCGCGCCCGGCCCCGACGCCGGAGCCGCTCCGGCGCGTCCGCGTGCGCCCGGAGCCCGTGCCGGAGACCGTCTCGGAGCCGCCGCGGCGACATCGCGTGCGGCCGGAGCCGACCCCGGATCCGCACTGGCGCTGGATCTCGACGCGCGAGACGCATCGCGGGCGGGTGCGCATCGACGTGGACGAGGTGCGCCTGCCCACGGGCGAGCGCACCACGTTCGAGGTCGACCGAAGCGTGCCGTTCACCGTCGCCACGCTCGTGCGGGACGGATCCGATCTGCTGCTCGCGCGGCAGTACCGCTATCCGATCGACCGTTGGATCCTCGACCTCCCGGGCGGCGGAGGCGTGTTCGGCGAGGTGCCGGAGCAGGCGGCTCGGCGCGAGCTCGAGGAGGAGCTCGGTGTCGTCGCGGCGGAGTTGGTCCCGCTGCACACGTTCTTCGCCCACCCCGGACGCAGCGTGTGGACGACGCACCTCTTCTTCGCCACGGGCGTGCGCGCGGGGCGGGCCGCCGCGGACGATCCGAGCGAACGGGTCCGACCGGTGCGGATGCCGCTCGCCGAACTCGACCGGCTCCTCCTGGCCGGGGAGATCAGGGACCCTGCGCTGCTCATCGCCCGCACCATGGCCGCCGCGAAGGGACTGCTCCCGCCCGTCGGAGCCTGACGATCGCGGGGGCGGCACTACGCTCATCACATGATCTACGAGCACCTCGGGGCTCGGCCCCGCATCCACGACTCCGCCGTCGTGGCGCCGTCCGCTGTGATCTCGGGCGACGTCACGATCGGACCGAACTGCCAGGTGCTGCACGGCGCCGTGATCACGGCCGAGGGCGGTCCGATCACGCTCGGTGAGCACGTGATCGTGATGGAGAACGCGCTCATCCGCGCCACGGCCGCCAACCCCGTGCACATTGCCGAGCATGTGCTGGTGGGGCCGATGGCGTCGATCTCCGGGGCGACGATCGCCGAGGAGGTCTTCCTCGCCACGGGGACGAGAGTCTTCAACGGCGCCGTGATCGGCGAGCGCAGCGAGGTGCGCATCAACGCCGTGGTGCACCTGCGCACCACCCTGCCGCCGGAGACCGTCGTGCCGATCGGATGGGTCGCCGTCGGCGATCCGGTGCGGATCCTCTCGCCCGAACGCCACGAGGAGATCTGGGAGGCGCAGCACGAGCTGGACTTCCCCGGCTACGTGTTCGGGGTGGATCGATCCACCCCCGACCTCATGGTGCAGCTCACCGAGCGCTACGCGCGCTCGCTGGCGCGGCACGTCGACGACCACGCGCTCTGAGCGGTGCCGCCGGACCCGCTCCGCCCGAACGAAGGGAACGCTGTGCCCGAACAGCAGACCGGGGGGCTCGTGCGCCCCGACGTCACCACGTCCGACGCCGTCGCGATCGCCCTCGAACACTGGGGCCTCACGGTCAGCGCCTCCGAGCTCGGCAGCAATCAGGACCGCAACTTCCTGCTGAGCGCGCCGGACGGATCCCGCAGCGTGCTGCGCGTCGACAATCCGGTGTTCCCGGACAGCGCCCGCGACGCGCAGCACGCCGCGCTGGACGCCTATCGCGCCGCGGGCGTCGCGGTGCCGGCCGCGCTGCCGGGCCTGGACGGCGCCCTCACACAGCGCTGGCGCGACTTCTCCGTGCGGCGCAGTGCCTTCGCCCAGGGCGAGGCGATGGTCGACGCCGGCTACTTCGCGCCGGTCGTGCTGCGGGAGTTCGGATCCCTCGCCGCCGCGTCCGTGAACGCGCTGGCGGGGCTCGATCACCCCGGCCTCGACCGTCCGCAGATGTGGGACATGCGGGTGGCCGCCGCAGAGGCGCGCCGTCTGCTGCCGTCGATCGGGGATCCCGGGCTGCGCCGACGCGTCACGGAGGCCGTCGCGCAGGCGGAGCACCTGCTCGGGGCGGTCGCCGCCGACCTCCCGGTGCAGCCGATCCACGGCGATCTGACGGATGACAACGTGATGGGCGAGCGCGGTGCGGACACGCGGCTGCATCCGCGCACCGTGCTCGACCTCGGCGACCTCGGGCTCGGCTGGCGCGTGGCCGAACTCGCCGTGTGCGCGTCGTCGATGCTGCACCACGAGGCGGAGCGGCCGCTGCGCGTGCTCGAGACGATCGCGGCGTTCCACGCCGACGCGCCGCTCAGCGAGCCCGAGGCGCGCGCGGTGTGGCCGCTGATCGTGCTTCGCGCCGCGCTGCTCGTGGCCAGCGGCTGGCGCCAGCTCGAGATCGACGGCGGCAACGAGTACGCCCGCGAGCGCATCGCCGGGGAGCGGGCGATCTTCGACGCTGCCACCCGGATCCCGCTCGCCACCGCGACGGAGCTCGTGCTGGACCGGCTCGGGTTCGCCGCGGCGGTGCGGCCGCCCGCGCCGCCCGCCGTGGCGACAGCGGCGCTCGCCGCCCTCCTGCCCGGGCTCGACGGTGAGGTCGCGGTGCTCGACCCCGGAGTGGAGTCCGAGGATCTCGCCGCCGGCGCCTGGCTCGCGCCCGACGCGGAGCAGCGGCTCGTCGATGCGGCCCTGGCGCGCGGCGCCGCCGCCGCGGTCCTGCCGTACGGCGTGTACCGGCTCACCCGCACGCGGGTGGACAGCGCGGACGCGGCGGACACGTGGCCCGCCGGCACCGTGATCCACCTGCCCGCGGGGGATCGGGTGCCGCTGACGGCCCCGCTCTCCGGGCGGATCGATGCGGCCGAGCCCGGCGTCGTGCGGATCGCCGTCGGCGCGGGCTGGGTGTGCGAGATCCGCGGCGCGGCCTCGGTGCCCGAGCACGGCGCCGAGGTCGTGGCGGGGGAGCGGATCGGCGACATCGCGGCCGGCCCCGCGGTCCGTGCGGTTGTCGTCTCGATCCTCCGCAGCGACGCACCGGCGCCGGACGCCGTCGCGGACGACGCCGCGCTGCTCTCCCCGGACGTCGTGGCGGCCTGGCGCCGGTTCAGCGTAGACCCCGCGCCCTGGCTCGGTCTGCCCGCGCTCGCGCAGTCGGACGAGGCGCCCGCCGAGCTCGCGCGACGGCAGCGCATCTTCGCCCGCGCGCAGGAGCGGTACTACGAGCGCCCGCCGCAGATCGAGCGCGGCTGGCGGCATCACCTCGTCGACACGACCGGCCGGGCGTACGTCGACATGGTCAACAACGTGACGGGGCTCGGTCACGGCCACCCCGGCGTCGCCGACGCCGTGAACCGGCAGATCCGGATCCTGAACACCAACTCCCGGTTCCTGTACCGCGAGCTCGCGGAGTACAGCGAACGGCTCCTGGCGCTGCTCCCCGCCGGGCCCGGCAACGGGCACGGGGACCGCCTGGACACGGTGCTGCTCGTGAACAGCGGCTCGGAGGCGGTCGATCTCGCGCTGCGGCTCGCGCAGGCCGCCACCGGGCGCAGAACGGTCGTGGCGCTGCGCGAGGCGTACCACGGCTGGACGATGGCCAGCGATGCCGTCACCACGAGCGCATACGATAACCCGGAGGCGCTCGAGACGCGCCCCGACTGGGTGCACGTGGCCGACGTGCCGAACCGGTTCCGCGGCACCTATCGCGGCCACGACACCGGGGCGCGCTACGCGGCCGATCTCGGCGACGACCTGGACCGGCTCGCCGGCGAGGGGCGGCCCGTCGCGGCCTTCCTCTGCGAATCGGTGCTCGGCAACGCCGGAGGCGTGCTGCTGCCCGACGGCTACCTCGCCGACGCGTATGCGCGCGTGCGCGCCGCGGGAGGGCTGTGCATCGCCGATGAGGTGCAGGTCGGGTTCGGTCGAATGGGATCCTCGTTCTGGGGCTTCGAGCAGTCCGGCGTCCTGCCCGACATCATCACGATCGCCAAGCCCATGGGCAACGGCTTCCCGATCGGCGGCGTGATCACCTCGCAGCGGGTCGCCGACGCGCTCTCCGCGCAGGGGCAGTTCTTCTCCTCCGCCGGCGGGAACCCACTCAGCTGCCGCGTCGGCATCGCGGTGCTCGACGCGATGGCGGCGGAGGGCCTGCAGGAGAACGCACGGACCGTGGGAGCGCGCCTCGCCGACGGATTCCGCGCGCTCGCCGAGCGCCACGCGCTGATCGGCCCGGTGCACGGGGAGGGGCTGTACCTCGGTGTGGAGCTGGTCCGCGACCGGGCGACGATGGAGCCCGCGGCGGCCGAGGCGGCTGCGATCTGCGAGCGCCTGCGCGAGCTCGGCGTGATCGTGCTCACCACGTCCGAGCGCTCCAACGTCCTGAAGATCAAGCCCCCGCTGTGCCTGACCGCGGCCAGTGCGGACGCGGTGCTCGCCGCGCTGGATCGCGTGCTTCTCGAGGGCTGGTGATCGTCGAACTGCGGAAACCCTCGTGGAACTCGAGATCTGACACGGAATCCATCGCGAAAATCAATACTCGCGGTGAATCCTCTCGACCGGCATAATGTTGCGCAACTGATCGCGCAGTGTTGCCGATCGACCCGGACGGTGCCCGAACGCCGTACGGCGTTGCCGCAGTCCAAGGAGGATGCATGTCGATGAAGACGAAGCCGCTCGCACAGGGCGGAGGCACGCTGAAACGGAACCTCGGTCTCTGGGCCATCGTGGGCCTGGGCCTTGGATACATGACCCCGACCGTGGTGTTCGACACGTTCGGCATGGTCGGCCGGGACACGGCGAACGTCGTGCCGGCCGCGTACCTGCTCGCCCTCGTCGTCATGGTGTTCACCGCGATCAGCTACGGCAAGATCGCCAGCGCCATCCCGAGCGCCGGATCCGCCTACACCTACGTGCGCGAGTCGATCCACCCGAACCTCGGCTTCATGGTCGGCTGG
>JAFDWP010000268.1 GCA_018268435.1 Actinomycetota bacterium | reverse complement strand
GACGTGTCGAGCACGTACGTCTTCAGATCCTGATCGGGCGTTGCACCTCCCTCGCTCGCGGCGGTGGTGCGGGTGCTGCTCTTCAGTGCGATGCGTGCGGCCACGACCCTCTCCCGACCCGGGGATTCCCGGAACTAGGCGAGTCGGCCAGGGCCACGAGTCGCGATCCTTGAGGCCGACTCGATCGGACGCCGTGTCCGATGCCATGACCGTACGACTTCCCCGTGCCCCGGCGCACCCGCGACACGCGTGGTGGAAGGTAAAGAGCGGATGAACTCCTGAGCGCCGCCCGCCTGCGACCGCAGGGGGACGGCGCTCATCCTCCGGGCTATGCCAGCAGGGTCTCGCCGACGTAGCCGCCGCTGTCGCAGCCCGGAGGGATCGCGAACACCGCCGATCCGATCGGCGTCGTCCACTTGTTGAGGAGGTCGAGCTCGTCGAGGCGCTTCTGCAGAGGCGTGAACTGCCTGTCGACATCGGCCTGGTAGGACACGAAGATGAGCCCCGAGTCCGAGACCTGACCGGCGACCGGGGGCTGATCGTAGTTGTAGCCACGGCGGAAGATGCGCTCCGCCGGGTTGTCGGACCGCGCCCGGCGCAGATGCGAGAACTCGGGGATCACCGGGAAACCGGTCGCGGTGGTGGCCGCGAAGTCGGGCTCGTCGTACTCGCCCTGGCCGGTCAGGGGCGCGCCGTTGCTCAGGGTGCGGCCCACCGACTGCTCTCGGCCGCTGCGGTCGAGCTGGTCCCAGGTGTCCAGATCCATCCGGATGCGCCGGACGACAGCACCCGTGCCACCGGCGAGCCATCCGTCCGCGGACCAGACAACCGTGTCGAAGTCGCTGGTCCCCGGCTTCGGGTTCGCGGTTCCGTCGACCTGGCCGAACAGGTTGCGCATCGTCGTGCCCGGGGCCATCGTTGCGTAGGCACGGCGGAAGCCATGCTGCATCCAGCGCACCGTCGTGAAGCTGCGAACGTCCTTCAGGAGCATCCGGGTGGCATGTGCGACCGTGAGCGGATCATCCGCGGCGATCTGGACGAGCAGGTCGCCATCGCTGAACTCGGGCTGGAGCCGATCAACGGCGAACGCCGGCAGCGGCCGCAGCCACGGCGGACCGGGGCGGGCGATGCGTGCCACGAGGCCCGGTCCGAACCCGAACGTCACGGTGAGTCGGGCGGGAGCCACCGCGAGCTCCGGCTCGGAGTCGGCCAGGGCGGGGGCGGCCTGGGTCAGCCGGGCGGCGTCGTCGGTGAGCAGCCGCATCATCCGGCGAAGGCCATCGCGATCGACGTCGGGACGCAGATCGAGGCCGACGAATGTCGCGTGCGCTTGCGCATCGGTCGCGATACCGGCCTGGTGGTCACCGTAGAACGGCACGGTCGCCGAGCCGTTCAGAGGCGCGTGCGCCTCCTCGGCCTGGGGTGCGCCGGGGGCAGGGGTGAGGGCGAGGTCGATGCCGATCGCGGTCGCGGCCCCGACCCCGGCGACGGCTCCTCCGAGGAGGAACTGCCGCCGGGTCGGTCCGGCCGCCCGGCCGCGAGTCATGCCGGGCGCGGCCATCAGTTCCCCGGACTCGGGCTGCTCATCGGAGAGGACCCGGTCCCGTAGTTCTCGTTCGCCCCGGAGTAGTCCTTGATCGGCGCCCTGAACTCGTCGGTCGAACCATCGGCGAAGGTGAGGGTGAAGGGAAGCTCGTCGCCGGCCTTCAGCGGCGCGGCGAGGCCCATCAGCATGATGTGATTGCCGCCGGGCTGAAGCGCGAGCGTGCCCCCCGCCGGGATGACGAATCCGCCCTTCTTCTCCTGCATGACCATGGTGCCGGAGGCATCCGCCACGGTCTCGTGGAGCTGCACGGAGGAAGACACCGGTGTCGCCGCTGAGACGACGGTGACATCGTGGCCGGAGGTGTTCTTCAGCGTGCCGAACGCCGCGGTCATCCCGGAATCGGTGGCCTTCACCCAGGCATCGGTGATGGCGATCGCCGCGCCGGCGCTCGCCGCACTCGTGGCCGCGGGGGTATCGGTCGGCGAAGTCGTGGTCGCCGTGCACCCGGTCAGGGTGAGCGCTCCGGCGGCGAGAAGGACGGTCAGTCGGGTCGTGATGATGTGCCTGTTCATACGAACATGCCTTTCAGGAGTCTTCCCGATCCGCGGACTCGTGTCCCGGGGCATCGGGGGCGCCGCGCTGTCTGCGGCGCGAGAGAATGAGGATGCCGGCGAAGAGCGCTGCCGCGACGGCAGCGCCGAGGACGCCGATCAGAACCAGGCGCAGGATGCCCTGGTTGTCGGGAGCGGCCTGGCCGTACGGCGTGGCCTGACTCTCGGGTGCGCTCGGTGCGGTGCTCTGCGACGCCTCGGGCGCCGGCGCGGCCGTGTCCCGTGGCGTCGCGCTCTCCTGCACCGTCGGCGCCGCAGAGCCGACCGTGAACGGGATGAGCCCGCTGATCGGATGCCCATCGGAGGACACCACCCGCCAGCGCAGCTCATACGCACCACCGGGCATGCCCTGCTTGATCGTCGCCGTGACGGTGTCACCCTGCATGTCGGGCGCGCCGTCGACCCAGTCGACGTCGGATCCGTCCGCGACGACGATCGCGGCGCCGATGGGCAGGATGCCGGCCGAGAACACCAGCGACACCGTCGCCGGCGCCTGATCCAGATGCTGCCCGCTGGTCGGGGAGCTGGAGACGAGCTCGTCGTGCGCCGATGCGGGCATCGCTGCACCGACGACGAGGGCGGCCGCGACGATCGCGACGGCCAGGGCGCGGATGATGCGCATGAGAGACCACCGATCCGCACAGCACGCTCGCGCGTGCCTGTGCGTAGAGACTGAACCACCCCGAGCGAAGCTCGGGCCGAGAGCGCCCGTGACGGCCGTCCGGGCGGAGAGAGTCAGACTGCGGTGGTCTGCGGCGGGCCGCGCCGCCCGAGGGCCGAAAGGAACAGCCGGAGTCTCGGAACGGCAAGAGTGCCCGGGGCGTGCGCGATGCGGCGGGGCGCCGGACGCGCGGCGAACGCGGGGACAGGACGGCGCAGCGCCGTGCGCACCCAGGAGCGAAGCTCGGCGGCCAGGCGCAGCAGGCGCAGCACGGCGCGCTCACCGCGGTACAGAGCCGCGATGGTGACGATCGCAGCGATGCCGTGCCAGCACCACATCGTCGGGTCTGCGGACATCATCGACATCGTCGACGCCACGGCCGGGGTCGACGTCATCGCGGCGGGCGGAGCCATGCCATGCAGGTGGTCGGAGACGCCGAGATCGGCCGTACCCCCTGGAGCGACCGTGCCCAGCACGAACAGCGCATGGAACAGCGTCTGGCTGATCGCGACGCCGACCGTGAGGCGGAGCAGGGACGACGCACGCCCGGCCAGCAGCGTGCACGCCATCAGGGAGAAGATCCACGGCACGGCCACACCGACCCAGCCCGGCATGGCGGCGCCGCCCGCGACGTGCGAGAGCAGCGCCATGAAGGTGGCGACCGATGCAGCAGCCGCGCCTCGAATGAGGCGTACGGTGCGGGCGGTCTGCATAGGACCATTCTGGCAGGAGGCGAGGGACGCGATGTCCCACCCGGGCGTCAGCGTCCGAAGCGCCGGTCGCGGTCGGCGTAGTCCCGGATCGCCCGCAGGAAGTCGACCTGACGCAGATCGGGTCCCAGCGCCTCTACGAAATAGAACTCGCTGTGCGCGCTCTGCCAGAGCAGGAAGTCGCTGAGCCGCTGCTCACCGCTCGTGCGGATCACGAGATCCGGATCCGGCTGTCCCCCGGTGTACAGATGCTCGCCGATCATCTCGGGCGTGAGATGCGCGGCGAGATCCTCCATGGTTCCGCCTGAGGCGTCGTGCTGGGCGAGGATCGATCGCACGGCGTCGACGATCTCGTTGCGCCCGCCGTAGCCGACGGCGAGGTTCACGTGCAGACCCGTGTGCGCGCGCGTGCGCTCCTCGGCGTCCGCCAGCACCCGCGCCAGCTCGGGCGGAAGGATCTCGGCGCGGCCCACGTGCTTGACCCGCCAATTGCGTTCTCGGGAGAGGGCGTCTGCCAGTTCGCCGATGATCTCGATGAGGTCGGCGAGCTCGGCGGAGTCGCGCTTGCGCAGGTTGTCGGCGGAGAGCAGGTACAGCGACACCACGCGGATCCCGAGCTCGTCGCACCACCCCAGGAACTCGTGCATCTTCGCGGCTCCGGCCCGATGCCCGTGTGCCGGGGTCGCGTAGCCGAGCTGCCGCGCCCACCGGCGGTTGCCATCGATCATCATGGCGATGTGGTGCGGCACGGACTGCGGATCCAGCCTCCGCCTCAGCCGTCGGGTGTACAGCCGATAGAGGGGGCCGCTCCCTGACTGATCGGACCGTGCGCTCACGTGAATACGCTACCGCGCGCACGACGTCATGCGAGGTGCGCGCTTCCATGTCGTGCACGGGATATGTACGGTTTGCGGCATGCGCGGCGGCATAGCATGCAACCATGCGCAGAGCGACCCGAACCGCTGCCGAAGTGCCCGAGCTGCCCCTCATGGATGCGGCCGTCGTCGACGCGCAACTCGACATCAAGCCGACCTGGCGCGGCTGGATCCACGCCGGCACCTTCCCGGTCGCGATCGGCGCCGGCATCGTGCTCATCGTCCTGGCGCACGGCGCACCCGCCAAGTGGGCTGCGGTGGTGTTCACCGTCACCTCGATGCTGCTATTCGGCAACTCCGCGCTCTATCACCGCTTCGACTGGAAGCCGCGGACGAAGTCGATCCTCAAGCGGATCGATCACGCCAACATCCTGCTGCTGATCGCCGGCACGTACACCCCGCTCGCGGTGCTGGCGCTACCCCCGGCCAAGGGCGCGCTGCTGCTGACGCTGGTCTGGTCCGGCGCACTGCTCGGAATCCTGTTCCGGGTGTTCTGGATCAACGCGCCGCGCTGGCTCTACGTCGCGCTGTACCTGCTGCTCGGCTGGGCCGCCGTGATGTACATGGTGGACCTCGTGCAGGCGAACGTCGCGATGATGGTGCTGGTCTGCGTCGGCGGACTGCTCTACACCGGCGGCGCGATCGTCTACGCGCTGAAGAAGCCCAACCCGTGGCCCGGGAGATTCGGCTTCCACGAGATCTTCCACGTGTGCACGGTGCTCGCCTTCCTCTGCCACTGGACCGCGTGCCTGCTCATCTCGCTGGCGCCGCTGCGTCCGTCGCTGGGCCTTCCCGGCTGACTGAGTCGGCCCCTCGGGCGGCGTCAGGCCTTCGGATCGGTCTCTGCCGCGCTGTCGCCGTTCGTCGACGCCTCCTCGGCGTCGAGCTCGGCGCGGACCTCCTCGCGATAGCGCACGCGCCGGATGCGACGCTGCATGTCCCAGATGAGGAGCACGGCGAACACGACGATGACCGCGACGATCACGAAGCCCACCGGCCCCGGCGTGACCAGGTTCGGGTCGACCGCCGGGGTGGGTGTGGGGGTGGTCGCCGCAGCGAGGATCGCCTCGATCATCAGAACGCCTTTCGTCTTCACCCCTCCGCACCGATCGGCCTTCGGGCTCGAGCCCGTTCGGGACGTGGGCTCTCGAGGTGGTCGTCCGCGTTCGGGCGGAGGCCCTGCGCGGGATAACCTGGAACCTCAAGCCTAACGATCGGATGCACCCCGCCGTGACGACCCCCGCCCAGCTCGACGAGCGCTACGGTCGCGGACCCCGTCGACGCCTCCCGATGATCCTCACGATCGGGATCGCAGCGGTCGTGGTCGGCGTGTTCGGCTGGTGGACCTGGCAGGGATCGGCAGACACCGTGGACGTGACGGGAACGGGCTTCCGGCTCGTCGACGATCACAGCGTGACGGTGTCCTTCCAGATCACCGCTCCCACGAACCGGCCCGTGCACTGCATCGTGGAGGCGCAGGACGAGGAGTTCGGGATCGTGGGCTGGCGCATCGTCACCTACCCCGGATCCGAGAAGCACTCCCGCGCCTTCACCGAGCACGTGCCGATCGTCTCGGCCGCGACGACCGGTTTGGTGAACTCCTGCTGGGTGTCCTAGGCTCATCGTGTTGATCGACGCCCCGGCAGGTGCCGGGGCGTCTTGGCATATCCGGGGCGCTCTGCATCCGGATCCGATTCGCAAGGAGTTCACCGTGTCGAACGACGCACAGGTCCCCTTCCTCACCCAGGAGGCCTACGACCGTCTTGTCGCGGAGCTGGAGAACCTCTCCACGGTCGGCCGCGAGGAGATCGCCAAGCGCATCGAGGTCGCGCGCGAGGAGGGCGACCTCAAGGAGAACGGCGGCTACCACGCGGCCAAGGACGAGCAGGGCAAGATCGAGGCGCGCATCCGCACCCTCGAGACCCTGCTGAAGACGGCCAAGGTCAGCGAGGCTCCGGCCAGTCGCGGCATCGTCGAGCCGGGTACCGTCGTCACGGCCACGGTCGCCGGCGGCGAAGAGGTGTTCCTCCTCGGCAGCCGCGAGATCGCCGGTGGCACCGACCTCGACGTGTACAGCGAGGCGAGCCCTCTCGGATCCGCGATCCAGGGGCTCAAGGTCGGCGACAAGACGTCCTACGAGGCGCCCAACGGCCGCTCGATCCAGGTCGAGATCCTGAAGGTCGAGACCTTCGCGGGCTGACCCCATCCGCAGACGACGAACCCGCCGCGCCATCGAAGGCCGGCGGGTTCGTCGTCCGCGGACGACTCGGCGGGACCGCTAGTCCTGCACCACGATCGGCTCGAAGCCGGCCGCGCGCAGGGTGTCCAGGGTGAGCTCGGAGTGCTCCGGACCACGGGTCTCCACGCTGAGCTCGAGGATGACGTCGTTGATCTGCAGGCCGTGCCCGTGGCGCGTGTGCATGGCCTCGATGACGTTCGCACCGGCGTGCGCGATCAGCTCGGACACCTGGGCCAGTTGGCCGGGGCGGTCCGGCAGCGGGATCCGCACGGTCATGTAGCGCCCCGAGGCCGCAAGACCGTGCGAGACCACGCGCTGCAGCAGCAGAGGGTCGATGTTGCCGCCGGAGAGCACCGCGAGCGTCGTGCCGGTACCGGCCACCTTGCCCGCGACGATCGCGGCCACGCCCACCGCTCCGGCGGGCTCCACCACGACCTTGGCCTGTTCGAGCAGGAGCAGCAGCGCGCGTGCGATGTCGTCGTCGCTGACCGTGACGACCTCGTCCACCAGCTCCCGGATCATCTCGAACGGCACGTCGCCGGGACGCGCCACCAGGATGCCGTCCGCGATCGTGGGCTGCGTGACGATCTCGACCGGACGACCGGCCTCGAGGGACGGCCCCATGGCAGCGGCGTTCTCCGCCTGCACGCCGACGATCCGCACCGTGCGACCCTGCTCGGCGGCCTTCGCCTTCACCGCGGCCGCGACGCCGGCGATGAGGCCGCCGCCGCCGATGCCGACGAGGATCGTGTCGACGTCGGGCGCGTCCTCCATGAGCTCCAGGCCGAGGGTGGCCTGCCCGGTGACGATGTCGCGGTGGTCGAAAGGCGGGACCAGAACCGCCCCGGTGCGCTCGGCGAACTCGGCGGCCAGACGCAGCGAGGTCGCCACGGTCTCGCCCTCGAGCACGACCTCGGCGCCGTACCCGCGCGTCGCCAGCAGCTTCGGCACCGGCACGCCTATGGGCATGAAGATCGTCGCGGGGATGCCCAGGGCCTGCGCGGCGAGCGCGACGCCCTGGGCGTGGTTGCCGGCCGATGCGGCGACGACGCCGCGGCCGCGCTCCTCGGACGTGAGCCGGGAGAGCCGGTGCACAGCGCCACGGATCTTGAACGACCCTGTGCGCTGCAGGTTCTCCATCTTCAGCAGCACGGGTGCGCCCAGCACCTTGGTGAGCGCGACCGAGGGCAGCGTCGGGGTGCGCACGATGACGCCGTCCAGGCCGTCCGCCGCCTGCTGGATCTCCGCCAGGGTCGGGATCTCGGCGAGCGTGTGGGTCGCGTCGTTCGTCATCGCTTGCTCCTTCTCCGTGCCCGCGGCACGGTCTGCCAGATGTAGTCGCCGTCCGGGTCGGCGCCGGTGCGCCACGCACCGGAGTTGATGGTCACGGCGGCCACGTTCACGAACGCCGCGAGCGGCACCGCGAACAGGGCGCCGGGGATGCCCGCGATCAGGGCGCCGCCGGCCACGACGAGCACGACCGCGAGCGGGTGCACCTTGACCGCGGATCCCATCAGGATCGGTTGCAGGATGTGCCCCTCGATCTGCTGCACCGCGAGCACGACGACGAGCATCCACAGCGCGATCCAGGGACCGTTGTAGACGAGCGCGAGGAACACGGCGAGGGCACCCGTGATGACGGCGCCCACGATCGGGATGAACGACCCCAGGAACACCAGCACGGCGACGGGCACGGCCAGCGGCACGCCGAGCAGGAAGGCGCCGAGGCCGATGCCGAGCGCATCGATGAAGGCCACCAGCATCTGGGTGCGCGCGTAGTTGATCACCGTCGCCCAGCCGTTGCGGGCCGCCGCGTCCACCGCGGGACGCGCGGTCTTCGGGAAGAGCTTCAGAGTCCAGCTCCAGATGCCGCCGCCGTCGGCGAGCAGGCAGAGCAGGATGAACAGCGTCAGCACGGCGCCGGTGACGACGTGGCCGAACGTCGAGCCGACGGCGATCGCCCCCGACCTCAGCAGCTCGCCCTGCTCGCTGAGGAAGGTCCCGGCCTGGTCCAGGAGGCTCTTCAGCTGCGCCTCGGTGAGCTGCAGCGGCCCGTGGATGAGGAACTGCTGCAGCTGCCCCCACACGGCCACCGTGCGCGCCTGCACGCCGCCCCACTGCTGGGTGATCTGCCAGATCGCCAGTCCCAGCAGGCCGCCGACGATCGCCAGGGTGCCGAGCAGCGCCACCACGATGGCGAGCCAGCGCGGCCACCGCGCCCGCAGCATCCGGCTGAAGACCGGCCAGAGCAGTGCGACGAGCAGGATCGCGACCATCAGCGGGATCACGAGGATCTTGAACAGCATGACCAGCCAGATCACGACGCCCAGGGCCGCCGCGATCACGAGCAGGCGCCACGAGTACGAGGCCGCGACGCGCAGGCCGGTCGGAATCGAGCGCTGCACGTCGTCGCGCACATCGATGCGGCCCGTGACGGAGCGCTGTCGGAGGAGATCGCGCAGCCGGGGTGTGCTGTCCTCGCTCATCGGCCCAGTCTACGGGCGCCGCACCGGCCTCCCGGTCCGCGGCCGGAAGGCCTCGCGCCCGCGACGTGTCGGCGGCGGTCGTTACGCTGACGGACGTGACAGGATCCTCGTCCGGCCCCTCCCCCGTCGACACGCTGAGCGCGGGCGAGGCACGCCGGCTCGCGCTCGCCGCGCAGGGGTTCTCGCGACGGCGCCCGGCGTCGCCGGGCGTGCGGCACCTGCACACGGCGATGGCGCGCATGGGCGTGCTGCAGATCGACTCGGTGAACGTGTTCGCGCGGTCGCACTACCTGCCGCTGTTCTCCCGCCTCGGGCCGTACGATCCCGCGGTCCTGGAGCGCGCGTTCCTGTCCACTCCCCGCGGCGCGCGGCGCGGACGCTACACCGAGTACCTCGCGCACGAGGCGACGTTCCTCCCGGTCGAGGACTGGCCACTGTGGGGCTTCCGCCGCGATGCGTTCCGGGCCACCCGCGGCGCCTTCTGGGGGCAGAGCTCGTCGGCGCGCACGCTGGAGTGGGTGCGCGCCGAGCTGCGCGACCGGGGCCCGTCCCGCCCCGCCGAGATCCGCGGAGACGCTCCGGGCGGCCGCGGCGGGTGGTGGGAGTGGGATGAGGTCAAGCACGCCCTGGAGTACCTGTGGCGGATCGGCGACGTCGCGATCGCCGGCCGCGACGGCTTCGAGCGTCGCTACGCCCTTGCGGAGGACGTGGTCCCGTCGGGGCTGCTCGGACGGGACCTCGACCGCACCGCGGCGGTGGGCGAGCTCGTGCGCCGTGCCGCGCGGGCGCACGGGGTGGCGACGGCCGCCGACATCGCGGACTACTACCGCATCAAGGACCGCGCGCTGGTGCTGTCCGCGATCGCCGACCTGGTCGAGTGCGGCGAGCTGGAGCCCGTGCGCGTGCACGGCTGGGAGCGGGGCGGGCGCGCCCTCCCCGCCTGGCGCCATGTCGAGGCGGCGCTGCCGCGGCGGATCGGCACGACCGCGCTCCTCACTCCGTTCGACCCGGTGGTGTGGTTCCGCGATCGCGCGCTGCGGACCTTCGCCCTGGACTACCGGATCGAGATCTACACGCCCGCGGTGAAGCGCCGGTACGGGTACTACTCGCTGCCCGTGCTCGTCGGCGACCGCATCGCGGCGCGGGTGGACCTCAAGGCGGACCGCGCCGCGTCGACGCTGCGCGTGCAGTCCGCGTGGTGGGAACCTCAGGCACGGCCCGCCGACGACGCGGACGCCATCGCGGCCGAGCTCCGGTCCGCGGCCGCCTGGCAGCAGCTCGAGCACGTCTCCGTCTCGAGCTGGGGCGATGCCTCGGCCGCCCTCGCCGGGGCGCTCGACGCGCACCCGGAGCGCGTGCGTCGGCATGACGCCGGACGCAACGAGACGGTCCCCCGCGCGGACCCGGAGGCACCCGCCCAGCCCATCGCGGTGTGAGGTCGCGTCCGCGGTGCGAGGTCGAGGTCGCGGTGTCTGGTCGGGAGGGTCAGAACTGGACGCGGGGCGGCTCGGCGATCGCCGCGCCGTCGGCCACCTCGAAGAACTCCCGCTCGGTGAACCCGAGGTTGCGGGCGAACAGGTTGTTCGGGAAGACCTTGATCTTGGTGTTCAGCTCACGCACGCCGCCGTTGTAGAACCGGCGGGAGGCCTGGATCTTGTCCTCGGTGTCGACCAGGGCCGCCTGCAGCTGCAGGAAGTTCTGGCTCGCCTGCAGCTGCGGGTACGCCTCCGCGACCGCGAACAGGCTCTTCAGGGCCTGCTGCAGGTGCCCCTCGGCCGCGCCGGCCTCCCCGGGCGTGGACGCGGACAGCGTCTCGGCACGGGCCCGGGTGACGTTCTCGAAGACCGCCTTCTCATGGGCGGCATAGCCCTTCACCGTATCGATGAGGTTCGGGATCAGATCCGCTCGGCGCTTGAGCTGCACCGTGATGTCGCTCCACGCCTCGTCGACGCGGACGCCCAGCTGCACCAGGGAGTTGTACGTGGCCCACAGATAGATGCCGACGGCGAGGATCAGTACGACGATCACTCCGACGACGACGAGCACTGGAACAAGAACATCCACGGACGACGACCCCCTTGCAGACGCGATTTCGCCCATCCTATCCCGGCATGGTCCGTGTTCGCCGGGCTGCCAGGGAACGGTCAGGCGCCGAGCACGCGCTCCAGATACCGGTTGCCGAAGCGGCGCTCCGGATCGAGCCGATCACGCAGCGCGACGAAGTCGTCGAAGCGCGGATAGCGCTCCCGGAAGCGCTCCGCATCGAGCGAATGCAGCTTGCCCCAGTGCGGCCGCCCGCCGTGCGCGACGCAGATCTGCTCGACCGCGTCGAAGTACTCGCGCGGATCCTGCCGCCAGTACCGGTGCACGGCGATGTAGGCGGAATCGCGCTCGTGCGCGGTGGACAGCCAGCGGTCGTCGGCCGCGGCGAAGCGCACCTCGATGGGGAACTCGATGCGCCAGCCGCGCTTCGCGATGAGCGCCTGCACCGCCCGGAACACCGGCACGACCTGATCTTGCGGCAGGGCGTACTCCATCTCCCGGAACCGCACCGTCCGGCTCTGCGTGAGCACCCGGTGGGAGAGGTCGGTGTACTCCCGGTCACCGGTGAGCTTCACCGCGAGCCGGCTGAACGGCGGGGTGATCGCGGGCAGGGCGACGCCTGTCGCGCAGACCACCCGGTACACCCCGTTGGACAGGAGCGTCTCGTCGATCCACTTCCCCACCGTGGGCAGCGGATGCCGCGCGGCCGACTCCGGGAGGCGCTCGGTGGTCTTGGTGAGGGCCACGTCCGTGTGCGGGAACCAGTAGAACTCGAAGTGATCCGCCGCCGCGACGCGATCGTGCACGGTCTCCAGCACCTCGTCGAGGGGGGCCGGCGCGTCGATCGCGTGCATCACGAAGGCCGGCACGCACTGCAGGGTGACCTCGACGAGGATCCCGAGCGCGCCCAGTCCGAGCGTGACCGCGGGCAGCAGTTCCGCGTTCTGCGTCTCATCCACCCGGAGGAACTCGCCGGCGGCGGTGATCAGGGTGACGCCGACGACCTGTGCGGCGATGCCGCGGAATCCGGCGCCGGTGCCGTGCGTCCCCGTCGAGATCGCGCCCGAGATCGACTGCCGGTCGATGTCGCCGAGGTTCTCCATGGCGAGGCCGTACGGCGCGAGCAGCCCCGGGATGCGGTGCAGGCGCGTCCCCGCGAGCAGCGTCACGCGACCGCGGGCCTCATCCGCCGAGACCAGGCCCTGCAGGTCGTCCAGCTCGAGCAGCACGTCGGGCGCGATGGCTACGCCGGTGAAGCTGTGCCCTGCTCCGACCGCCTTGATGCGCAGCCCCTGCGCGGCCGCGGCCAGCACCGCGCGCTGCACGCCCTCCGGAGAGCGCGGACGCTCCACCCGGATCGGACGGATCGAGGCCGATCGACCCCAGTTCTGCCAGGTTCCCCCGGGTCGTGTCACAGGAACGCCTTTCCCTCACCGCGATACGTGGGCAGTTCGCCGACGACGCGGTCGCCGTCGACGAGGTGGTAGCTCAGGATCCGCTCGGCGGGCTCGCCGCTCTTCGCGTGCCGGAGCCAGACGCGATCGCCGATCCGCAGCGTGCGGGCGGCCTCCCCGCGCAGCGGGGTCTGCACCTCGCCCGCGGCCTCGCGCGGGGCGGTCTGCAGGCCCTGCGGCCACACCGGCAGCGGCTGCCGCGACGCGACCGGGGGCCCGGAGGCGATCCATCCGCCGCCGAGGATCGTCGCGATGTCCGCGGCGGGGCGGCGCACCACGTCGAAGGCGAAGGCGCTGGCCGGGGCGGGGTCGAAGGCGCGGTAGCCGTCGAAGAGATGGCCCGCGAGCAGGCCGCTGCCCGCCGTGATCTCGGTGAGGGCCGGGTCGGATCCGGTGTACTCCAGCGACCCGGTGCCGCCGCCGGTGACGAACTCCAGCGGGACGAGCGCGCGCACGGCCTCCGCGATGCGGGCGCGGCGCTCGCGGAGCTCCTGGCGGGACTGCGCCTGCACCGTGCGGATCAGGGCGTCGCCGCTGCCGGTGTCGTCGCCCTGGCCGGCGATCTGCGCCTCGTACATCTGCAGGCCGACGAGGCGGAATCCGTCGCGCTCCGCCGCGCGACGGGCGAACCGCGCGACCTCCTCCGCCGTGTGCAGGGGCGAGCGGAACACCCCGATGTGGCCCAGGGCGGGGGCACGCCAGGACGCATCGGCGTCGATCGCGATGCGCACCCGCGGGCGCATCGACGGCGCGACCACGTCGTCGATGAGGTCGAGCTGGGTGTCGTCGTCGACCATGAGCGTGATCCGCGCGCAGGCGCCCTCGTCCGCGAGCATGCGCCGCAGCGACGGCCGATCGGCCGTGGGATAGGCCAGCACGATGTCGTCGTGGTCCTCGGCGAGCCAGAGCGCCTCGGCCAGGGTGAAGGCGAGGAGCCCCCGGTACCCGGGCATGCGCAGGGCGGCGTCGATGACCTCGCGCACCCGCACCGACTTCGTCGCGATCCGGATCGGGAGGCCGCCGGAGCGCACCACCATGTCGAGGGCGTTGTAGCGCAGCGCCTCGAGATCGATGACGGCCACCGGCGCGGGCAGATGAGCCGTCGCCTCGGTCAGCCGCGGCCACCATCGCGCCGGATCCTGCCAGGGGTGGGCATGGGGACGTGCGGACGCGGAGGGGCTGCCTCGATCGGCGATGAGCTCGAGCACCCCTCCACCCTATTGGCTCGATGTCAACGTCCCGCACGGCGCCACCATCGGTAGGCTCGGAGAGCGGCCCCCGTAGCCCAACGGCAGAGGCAGGCGACTTAAAATCGCTTCAGTGTGGGTTCGACCCCCACCGGGGGCACCGCGGCTCAGTGCCGGAAGCCCGGGCCCGTCGAGCTGTCCGGCAGCGGTGAGGTCAGCGCGTCCAGGTAGGCGACCTCCTCGCCGATCGTCGCGAGCAGCGATTCGGCCAGATCCATCGTGACGCCGTTGCGGATCACGATCCGCTGCACGGTGATCCGGGCGAGGTCATCCGGCAGCGGATAGGCGGGGATGAGCCAGCCGCGCATGCGCAGCCGGTCCGACAGGTCGTACAGCGTCCAGTTCGCAGTGTGCCCGTCCACGAGCCGCCAGGCGAACACGGGGATCGTCGAGCCGTCGCTGATGAGCGCGAACGGCGCCATGGCGCCGATGCCGTCCGCAAGATAGCGCGCCACCGCACGCGAGGTGCCCTGCACCTCCGCATAGCCCTCCCGTCCGAGCCGCAGGAACAGGTAGAACTGCAGCAGCACCTGCGCACCGGGGCGCGAGAAGTTCAGGGCGAGCGTGGGCATGTCCCCGCCGAGGTAGCTGACCCGGAACACCATCGACTCCGGCAGCGCCTCGGCGTCCCGCCAGACCACCCAGCCGAGTCCCGGATACACGAGTCCGTACTTGTGACCCGAGGTGTTGACCGACGCGACCCGGTCGACGCGGAAGTCCCAGGCCAGCTCCGGATCCAGGAACGGCGCGACCATGCCGCCCGACGCGGCGTCGACGTGGATCGGCACGTCGTGCCCCGCGCTCGCCGCGATGCGGTCCAGCGCCTCGGCGATCTCCGCCACCGGCTCGTAGGCGCCGGTGTAGGTCACGCCGAGGATCGCGACGACGCCGATCGTGTTCTCGTCGACGTACTGGTCCAGCAGCGCACCGTCGAGGGCGGGATGCTCCGCGCTCACCGGCACGTACTTCGGCTCCACCTCGAAGTAGTTGCAGAACTTCTCCCAGCACACCTGCACCGCGCTGGACATCACGAGGTTGGGCCGCGACGCGTCCTGTCCGGCGGCCCGCCGGCGCTCCTGCCAGCGTCGCTTCAGGGCGATGCCTGCGAGCATGCACGCCTCACTGGATCCGATCGTCGAGGTCGCGGGGGCGGTCGCCGGATCCGGTGCGTGCCAGAGCTCGGCGATCATGCGCTGGCAGTAGGTCTCGATCGCGGCGGTCTGCGGGTACTCGTCCTTGTCGATCATGTTCTTGTCGACTGCTTCGGCGTACAGCCGCTGCGCCTCCTCGTCCATCCACGTGGTGACGAAGGTGGCGAGGTTCAGCCGGGCGTTGCCGTCCAGCATGGTCTCGTCGCTGACGACGTGATACGCCGTGAGCGGGTCCATGCCCCGGTCGGGGATCCGGTGCTTGTCGACGAAGAGGCCGGATCCGGCCCGACGGTGCAACGGGTTGACGTGGATGCGTTCCTGCGACATGGGGCGGCTCCCGGGGTCCGATCGCGGCGTTCGCGCGCCACCCTAGCACCGTCGTCGATCCGTGCCGTGAATGCGCGACGCCCCCGATCCCGCACTGCGTGAGGGCGGGATCGGGGGCGTTGCGGACGGACCTTACTTGGCGGCGGCCTTCGCGGGCTTCTTCGCGGCGGCCGGCCGCTTGGCTGCCGGCTTGCTCGCGGCCGGGGTCTCGACTGGAGCGGCGGCGGCCGGAGCCGAGGCGGCGGCGGCCGGAGCAGCCGGAGCGGCGGCCGGCGTGGCAGCGGGAGCAGCCGGCGCGGCGGGAGCGGCGACAGCGGCGGCGGCGGGACGCGGGCGGGCGGCGAACTCGTCGAACACGGCGCGCGGCGTCTGCACGGCCTCGAGGCCCACGATGTCGCGGCCGAGCCACAGGTTGTTCCACCAGCCCCACAGCACGCGCCACTTGCGCTCCCACGACGGCATGGCCAGGCCATGGTAGCCGCGGTGCGCGATCCAGGCGATGAAGCCCTTCAGCGCGAGGTTGCCGGACTGGAACACGCCGTTGTAGAGGCCGAGACCGGCCACCGCTCCGAGGTTCTTGTGGACGTAGTCCTTCGGCAGTTCGCCTCGCAGGACGGCGACGAGGTTCTTCGCCAGGAGCTTCGCCTGGCGCACGGCGTGCTGCGCGTTGGGCACGCACATGCCGCCGACGCCGCCGCCGGTCAGGTCGGGGACGGCGGAGACGTCACCGGCGGCCCAGGCGCCCTCGACGAAGGCGTCCTCGGTGCCGACGCGCAGGTCGGCGCGGGTCCGGATGCGGCCGCGCTCCTCGACCGGCAGGTCGCCGCCGCGCACGACGGTGGGGTTCGCCATGACGCCCGCGGTCCACACGATCAGGTCGGTGGGGATGATCTCGCCCGTGGAGAGCTCGACGTTGCCGCCGACCGCACCCTTGACCTGGGTGTCCAGGTGCACGTTCGCGCCGCGCTTGGCGAGGTCCTTGAGCACCCACTCGCTGGTCTTCAGCGAGACCTCGGGCATGATCCGGCCCATGGCCTCGATGAGGTGGAAGTGCGTGTCCTCGAACGACAGCTGCGGGTACTTCGAGATCAGCGACGACGCGAAGGAGCGCAGCTCGGCGAACGCCTCGATGCCGGCGAATCCGCCGCCGACCACGACCACGGTGAGCAGGCGGTCGCGCTCGGGACCGGCGGGGATCGAGGCGGCCTTGTCGAAGTTGGACAGCAGCTTGTCGCGCACGGCGACGGCCTCTTCGATGGTCTTGAGCCCGATCGCGTTGTCGGCGATGCCCGGGATGGGGAAGGTGCGCGAGACGGCACCCGCGGTGACGACGATCTGGTCGTACGCGAACTCGTACGGCTCGCCGATGGACGGCGTGATCGTCGCGACCTTCTCGGCGTGGTTGATGCCGGTGACCTTCGCGGTGATGACGTTCGTGCGCTTCAGGTGGCGGCGGTGCGCGACGACGGCATGCCGCGCCTCGATCGATCCCGCAGCGACCTCCGGCAGGAACGGCTGGTAGGTCATGTAGGGCAGCGGGTCGACCATCGTGACCTCGGCCTCGCCCTTGCGGAGGTGCTTCTCGAGCTTCCACGCCGTGTAGAAACCGGCGTAGCCACCGCCCACGATCAGGATCTTGGGCGCGACGGCGCTCTTTGCCACGGTGCTCTCAGTCACGGAGGCTTACTCCTCAGTCATCGGATTTTTGGCGTGCAGGGGCGCGCGCCGAACGGATGCGCCGGGCAGCAGCAGTGACGCCAAGCCCTATAAGGATACCAGGCACCGTGAGTGCCACGAGCGGGAGCGTACCGTACAGCAGGGAATCGGGTCCGGGGATCAGCGGCGACAGCGGTTTCGTCGGGGCGTCGGCCTTGGGCAGCGGCGGGATCGCGACCGGCGTGGAGGTGGACTGCGCGGGCGCGGTGGGCTCGGCGCGACGGTGCAGGCGGATCCAGTCGGACAGATCGCCGAGGGGGTTCTGATCCACCGACGGGAGCGTCGCGCTCACGGCCGCCGCGGCGTCGATCAGCCCGTAGCCGTACAGCGGATCCGGGTGCGCGGTCGCCTGCGGTGCAGGCCGCGCCGTCTGGATGATCTGGTTGATGACGTTGTCCGCGTCCATGTCGGGGTGCGCCGCGCGCACCAGCGCGACGACGCCCGCCACGATCGGCGCCGCACCGCTCGTCCCGTTCCACGTCTCCACGGTGCCGTCGGCGTCCACGCCGAGCAGCGACTCACTCGGCGCGGACACCGCGATCGAGATGCCCTGCGTCGACGCGGCCCGGCTCGCGACGCCGCGCTGGTCCACTCCCCCCACGGCGAGCACGCCGGGGATGGTGGCGGGCGCCCCCACCATCGCCGTGCCGCTGCCGCGGTTGCCCGCCGCGACCACGACGACGACGTCGTGCTGGAACGCGTAGAGGAAGGCGTCGTCCCAGCTCGGATCCCAGTCCAGCGTGTTCGTCGTGAAGGACAGGTTGATGACGTCCGCCCCGTGGTCCACGGCCCACCGCATCCCGTCCGCCACCTGCTGGGTGAAGGGCACCGGCGCCGTCGTGCCGAAGCCCAGCGAGACCGAGAGCAGCTTCGCCTCGGGCGCGACGCCGATCATGCCCGTGCCGTCGGCGTTGGGCCTCCCTGCGGCCAGCGAGGCGACCCGCGAGCCGTGGTCGCTGTCCAGCGGTCCCAGCGGCGTGCGCCCGTCGTCCGACCCGAGGCCCGACACATCGGTGCCCCCGGCGACGGCGCCCTGGAACTCGGACGGCCCGTTCGCGATGCCGGTGTCGATGATCGCGATCGTCACGCCCGCACCGCGCGTGGTCTTCCACGCCGTGTCGATGTGGGCGCCCTCGATCCAGTACTCGGCCGCGCGCTCGGGATCGGGCGTCGCCGTCGCCCCCACCGCGAGCGGAGCCGCGACGGCCAGCACGAGCAGTGCGACGGCGGTGCGGAGCCGCCGTACGCGGGCAGAATGGGCGCGAGGCGCGGTCATCGGAGTCGGTTCACCGTCGCAGCGCGGCTCCCGGATCCACGCACTCGCAGCGCTCCGGCGACCAGCGCGCGCGGCGCAGCGCCTCGTCGCCGATCGGGTTGACGCCCTCCCCCGCCGCCAGAGCGTGCCCGGCGAGGGCGTGCAGGCACTTCACGCGGGTGGGCATGCCGCCCGCGGACACGCCGGCGATCTCCGGCACGTCGCCGTAGTGGCCGCGGTCGGCGAGGTAGGCCTGGTGCGCGCGCAGATACGCGGCGGCGACGTCCTCCTCGTCGAGCAGTGCGGCGAGCTCCGGCATCACGTGCTCGGCCTCGAGGGTCGACATCGCCGCCGCCGCCACCGGATGGCTGAGGTAGTAGAAGGTCGGGAACGGGGATCCGTCGGCCAGCCGGGGCAGGGTCGCCACGACCGTCGGGTTGCCGCACACGCAGCGCGCCGCGATGCCGACGACGCCGCGGGCCTTGCGGCCGAGCTGCGCGGAGACGACCGCGATCTCGGCGTCGGTGGGCGGGGTGAAGGGCGGCGTGGTCACCCCTCCAGGGTACGGGGTCGAACCCGGGGCGCGGCTCAGCGCCCGTCGGAACCGGCCGCGGTCTTGGCGAGCCCGGACTGGGTGACGCTGCGCAGCAGCTGTCCCGCCCAGTCCGAGGACCTCTCCTGCACGGTGTCGCTGACCTTCGCCTGCTCCACGGGCTGCGCGGCGGGCGCGATGTCGTCGTCGACGAGGTAGACGACCTCGCCGGGGCGGACGTAGAACAGCCGCTCCCGCGCCTGCGCCGTGATGTACGCGGGGTCGTTCCAGCGCGCGCGTTCGGCCTTGAGATCGTCGATCTGCTTCTGCGTGACGGTGACAGAGTGCTCCAGCGCGGCGATCCGCTGCCGCTGGTCGAGATAGGTGCCGAGCGTCGGCACGAGCACCCACGCTCCGAGCACGACGAGGGAGAGCATGATCACCATGAACCCGCTGAGCCGGATCCCGCCGACCCAGCCCCGTACGTCGACGGCGCGGACCGGAGGGGACGGCTCGGCACGCGCGGCGGCGCCCGTCCGCGCAGACGAGGAAGGAGGAGTCCGCCGTTCGGTCATGACTCCTCCTTCCCCTCCGCGGATGCGCTGATCAGCCCTTGAAACGCGGGAAGGCGGAGCGTCCGGCGAAGACCGCGGCGTCGCCCAGCTCCTCCTCGATGCGCAGAAGCTGATTGTACTTCGCGACACGCTCGGACCGGGCGGGCGCGCCGCTCTTGATCTGGCCCGAGTTCACGGCGACGACGAGGTCGGCGATCGTGGTGTCCTCGGTCTCGCCCGAGCGGTGCGAGAGCATCGTGGTGTACCCCGAGCGGTGCGCGAGGCTGATCGCGTCGAGCGTCTCGGAGAGCGTGCCGATCTGGTTCACCTTGACCAGCAGCGAGTTGGCCACGCCGAGGTCGATGCCCTTCTGCAGGCGCTCGGGGTTGGTGACGAACAGGTCGTCGCCGACGAGCTGGATCTCGGAGCCGAGCTTCTCGGTGAGGGCCTTCCAGCCGTCCCAGTCGTCCTCGGCGAGCGCGTCCTCGATCGTGACGATCGGGAAGTCCTTGACCAGGCCCACGTAGTAGTCGGTGAGCGCGGCGGCGTCCCAGTCCTTGCCGTCGAGGCGGTACACGCCCTCGTTGTAGAACTCGGTCGCGGCGGCGTCCAGGCCGAGGGCGATGTCGGTGCCGGGCGTGAAGCCCGCCTTCTCGATCGCCTTGACCAGGAACTCCAGGCCCTCGCGGTTGCTGGGCAGGTCGGGGGCGAAGCCTCCCTCGTCGCCGAGGCCGGTGGCGAAGCCCGCGGCCTTCAGCTCGCCCTTGAGCACGTGGTAGACCTCGGTGCCCCAGCGCAGCGCCTCGGAGAAGCTGTCGGCGCCGATCGGGGCGAGGAAGAACTCCTGCATGTCGATGCCGTTGTCGGCGTGCGAGCCGCCGTTGATGACGTTGAACAGCGGAACGGGCAGCAGGTGCGCGTTCGGGCCGCCCAGGTAGCGGAACAGCGGCAGATCGGCCGAATCGGCCGCAGCCTTGGCGGTCGCGAGGCTGACGCCGAGGATGGCGTTCGCGCCCACGCGGCTCTTGTTGTCGGTGCCGTCGACATCGATGAGGATCTCGTCGATGATGCGCTGCTCGCTGGCCTCGATGCCCTCGATCGCGGGGCCGAGCTCGTCGATGACCGCCTCGACGGCCTTCAGCACGCCCTTGCCGCCGTAGCGGCTGCTGTCGCCGTCGCGCAGCTCGTACGCCTCGAAGGCGCCGGTGGACGCGCCGGAGGGGACGGCGGCGCGCTGCACGATGCCGTCGTCGAGGAGCACCTCCACCTCGACGGTCGGGTTGCCACGGGAGTCGAGAATCTCGCGTGCGCCTACAGCCTCGATCAGTGCCACAGGGTGCTCCTTGTTCAAGAGGGAAGGGGATGGTGGAGCGACGTCGATCCGCCGACCAGTCTAGTCAGAGCCGCACCGGGAGCGCAGAGGCGGGGCACCCGTCGGACGGCATGCGGAAGGGCCGCGCGGTGCGACCGCGCGGCCCTTCGCATCGGGGTCCTTACTTGGTGTAGGACTTCACGATGTCGAGCAGGTTCGGGACGTTGGCGTACGCCTCAGCGGCGTTCTCCTTGGTCACGATGACCGGCGCGAGCAGGTACGACGGGACGACCTTGACGCCGTTGTTGTACGACTTGGTGTCGTTGACGTCGACCGTCTCACCCTTCTGCAGCTGCTGGGTCATCTTGATCGCCTGGGCCACGAGCAGCGTCGTGTCCTTGTTGATCGTGGAGTACTGCACGCCCTCCATGATCGACTTCACGGACTCGACCTCGGAGTCCTGACCGGTGACCACCGGGACGGGCTTGCCGGCCTGCTGCACCGAGGTGATGATGGCGCGGGCGAGGGTGTCGTTCGGGCTCAGCACGCCGTCGATCGTGGCGGAGCTGTAGTTCGCCGTGAGCAGGGCGTCCATGCGGCGCTGCGCGTTCTCGGCCTTCCAGCCGTCGGTCGCGGTCTGGGTGATCTCGGTCTGACCCGAGACGACCTTCAGCGTGCCGTCCTTGATCTTCGGCTCGAGCACGTCCATCGCGCCCTTGAAGAAGACCGCCGAGTTGGCGTCGTCCGCCGAGCCGGAGAACAGCTCGATGTTGTACGGCGCGGGGTGGCCGGCGCGCTTGGCGAGACCGTCGAGCAGGGCCTGGCCCTGCAGCTGGCCGACCTTGAAGTTGTCGAACGCGACGTAGTAGTCGACCGCGTCGGTGTTCTCGATCAGGCGGTCGTACGCGATGACGGTCGCGCCGGCGTCGTGCGCCGCCTTGACCTGGGTGGACAGCTGCTTGCCGTCCTTCGCACCGATGATGATGACCTTCGCACCGCCGGTGACCATGGCCTGGATCTGGTTCTGCTGCTCGGCGACGGTGTTGCTGGCCGGCGCGTACTGCACGTCGGGCTTGAAGCCCGCCTTGGTCAGACCGTCCGTGAACAGCTTGCCCGCCAGCACCCAGTTCTCACTGGTCTTGTCCGGCAGGGCGACACCGATCTTGGCGTCTGCGGCGAAGCCCTTGGCGGCGGTGTCGCCGCTGGCGGCGGGGGTTCCGCCGCGCTCGGACGAGCAGCCGGTCAGGGCGAAGGCACCCGCAACGACGATCGCTGTCGCCGAAAGGAGGATCTTCTTCATTGGGATCTCTTTCTCTCTTGGTGTGTGCATCTCAGGTGAATGCAGGACCGTGCCGCGCGAGCGGCACGTACCTCTTCTAGGTGCCGCTCGTGGTGGTCGAGGCGGACGTGGGGAACGGCTCTTCCGAACGGGAGAACCGGCGCGTGATGAGCCCGGTGATGGACGGACGCCCCTGCTGCTTGTTCCAGACGTCCACCGCGACGGCGAGCAGGAGCACGAGGCCCTTGACCATCGAGACGACGTCGGCGCCGAAGCCGAGCAGGGCCATGCCGTTGTTGAGGAAGGCCATGACCAGACCACCGATGATGGAGCCGATCACCGTGCCGATGCCGCCGGAGACGGCGGCGCCGCCGATGAACACGGCCGCGATCGCGTCGAGCTCCCACCCGTTGCCGTCCTGCGGACCGGAGGCGGTGGCGCGGGCGACGTAGATCATGGCGGCGACCGAGGCGAGCACCGACATGTTCATCATCACGAAGAAGTCGGTCCAGCGGTCCTTCACGCCGCTCAGGCGCGCGGCCTGCCGGTTGCCGCCGACGGCGTAGATGTGCCGACCGAACACGGTGCTGTTCGTGACGAACGTGTAGGCGATCACGAGCACGAGCAGGATGAGGCCGGAGATCGGGAAGCTCGTGCCGGGGCGGCCGGTGGCGAACAGCCAGCCGGCTCCGAGGATGATCGCGGCGAGGATGACGATCTTGACCACGCTCACCCAGAGCGGGGCCGTCTCGGTGCCCGCCTTGCGCTGCGAGGCCCGCATCCGCACCTCGAAGACCGCCACCCAGACCGCGGCGAGCACCGCGAGCAGCATCGTGAGCACGTTGAAGTCGAACGGACCGCCCACCTCGGGCAGGTACCCGGCGCCGATGTACTGGAAGTCGGTCGGCACGGCCACCGAGGTCGACTGGCCGAACCACTGGTTCGCGCCGCGGAAGAACAGCATGCCGGCCAGCGTCACGATGAACGCCGGCACCCGCACGAACGCCACCCAGAAGCCCTGCCATGCGCCGACCAGGGCGCCGAGCACGAGGCCCAGCAGGATCGCCGCCCACCAGGGGAAGTGCCAGTTGGCCATCGACTGGGCGACGATGATGCCGACGAAGGCGGCGACCGACCCGACCGACAGGTCGATGTGGCCCATGATGATGACCATCACCATGCCGATCGCGAGGATCAGGATGTAGGAGTACTGGCTGACGACGTTGATCACGTTGCCGGGCGAGAGCGTGAGCCCGCCGGTCGCGATCTGGAAGATGACGATGATGACGATGAGGGATCCGAGGATCCCGAACTGGCGGCCGGTGGACTGCCCGCCCCCCATCATCTTCGTGATGTCGCGGAAGTGGAAGCCGGGCTTCTCCGACGGGGTCGGGGCCTGCTGCTTCGGCGCTTCGGTCGTGGTGCTCATGCGGATGCCTTCTGGGTCAGGGAGGTCATGCTGCGCATGAGCGCCTCCGGGGTGGCTTCGGATGCGGGGAGGCAGTCGGTGACGCGCCCCTCGAAGACGGTGTAGATGCGGTCGGACATGCCGAGCAGCTCGGGCAGCTCGCTGGAGATCACGATCACGCCCTTGCCCTGCGCGGCGAGCTCGTTGATGATGCCGTAGATCTCGTACTTCGCCCCCACGTCGATGCCGCGCGTGGGCTCGTCGAGGATGAGCAGATCCGGATCCGTGAACATCCACTTCGCCAGCACGACCTTCTGCTGGTTGCCGCCGGAGAGGGTGCCGACGCCCTGCTCGACCGTGGGGGTCTTGATCCGCAGCGAGCGGCGATAGCGCTCGGCGACCTGCGCCTCCTCGATGTCGTTCACGACGCCGTTGCGGGCGATCTTGGACAGCTTCGCCGAGACGATCGACCGCTTGATGGTGTCGAGGAGGTTCAGGCCGAGCACCTTGCGGTCTTCGCTGACGTACGCGAGACCGTGCCGGATCGCGCTCTTCACGTCGGGCAGGGTGATCTCCTCGCCGTCCTTGATGACCGTGCCGGAGAGGAACTGACCGTAGGAGCGGCCGAAGATGCTCATCGCGAACTCGGTGCGGCCCGCGCCCATGAGTCCAGCGATGCCGACGACCTCGCCGCGGCGCACCTCGATGCTGGACCCCTTCACGACCATGCGCTCGGACACGCTGGGGTGGCGGACCCACCAGTCCTTGACCTCGAAGAACACCTCGCCGATCTCGGGGGTGCGGTCGGGGTAGCGGCTCTCCAGGGAGCGACCGACCATGCCGCGGATGATGCGGTCCTCGTTGATCTCGCCGCGGCCGACGTCGAGCGTCTCGACGGTGCGGCCGTCGCGGATGATGGTGATCTCGTCGGCGATCTGCTCGATCTCATTGAGCTTGTGGCTGATGATGATCGACGTGATGCCCTTGGCCTTCAGGCCCAGGATCAGATCGAGCAGGTGCTGCGAGTCGTTCTCGTTCAGCGCGGCGGTCGGCTCGTCCAGGATGAGCAGCCGGACGTCCTTGTTGAGCGCCTTGGCGATCTCGATGAGCTGCTGCTTGCCGACGCCGAGGTGCTTGACCGCGACGTCCGGGTCCTCGCGCAGGCCGACGCGGGCCAGCAGCTCGACGGTGCGCTGCTTCTGCGCGGTCCAGTCGATGCGCGGGCCGCGGCGGATCTCGTTGCCGAGGAAGATGTTCTCGGTGATGGAGAGCTCGGGGATCAGCGCGAGCTCCTGGTGGATGATCGCGATGCCGGCGTGCTCGCTGGCCGCGATGTCCCGGAAGCGCTGCTCCTGCCCGTAGAGCAGGATCTCGCCCTCGTAGGTGCCGTGCGGGTAGACCCCGGAGAGCACCTTCATCAGGGTGGACTTGCCGGCGCCGTTCTCACCGCAGATGGCGTGCACCTCACCGGTGCGCACGGTGATCGACACGTCGGACAGGGCCTTCACGCCCGGGAACTCCTTGGTGATGCGCCGCATCTCCAGGATCGGTCCCGCCACGGCGGGCAACGATGTCGTCTCGCTCACGGATCTCCTTCGATACCAGGTCCGATGATGTTGCGGCCATGTGACCGTTCACATCGGGATACATCGTGCACCTCTCGGACGAGCACTGTCAAGTGACCCCGCCCATTTCGTGTCCCTACCGTGACGCGGCCGATTCCCGCCCGCACAGCACGGGGACGACAGGGCCGAACTCCGGCGCGGTCTCGCCGCGCAGCTGCGCGAGCAGGATCTGCACGGCGCGACGGCCGAGTTCGGCGAAGTCCTGGTGCACCGTCGTCAGCGGCGGCGCGACATGTGCCGCCACCGGGATGTCGTCGAAGCCGACCACGCTGACATCGATCGGCACCCGCAGGCCCGCATCCCGGAATCCGTGCATCAGACCGATCGCCATGAGGTCATTCGCCGCGAACACGGCGGAGAAGTCCCGGCGTCGGGCGAGCTCCTGCCCCGCGAAATAGCCGAAGTCGGCGCTCCAGTCGCCGCGGATCGGAGGGATCGGGGGCAGATCCGCGTCCCGCATCGCGTCCAGGTAGCCGCGCATGCGCGACTCGGCCTCGATCCAGTCCTGCGGACCTGCCAGATGCAGGATGTCGCTGTGGCCGAGCCGGATCAGGTACTCCGTGATCATGCGCGCGCCGGCGAGCTGGTCGGCGGAATGGCTGAAGCCGTCGGATCCCGACGCCGTCTGCAGGCTGACGAACGGCACCGACACCGCCGTGCCGCGCAGCACGTTGAACACCCGCACCTGCGGCGCGAGCACCACGATGCCGTCGACGGACTCCCGCACGAGCTGGCGCAGGGCGGCTCCGATCGCCTCGGGCGTGGTGTCGGGCAGGTTCAGCGTGCTGACGGAGTAGCCCTCCGCGCGCGCCGCGTCCTCGATCGCGGCGATGGACGAGGTCGGCCCGAACTCGCCCGTGGTCGCCGACAGGATGCCCAGGGTGTTGGAGCGGCTCGTGGCGAGCGCCCGCGCCGCGACGTTCGGACGGTAGTCCAGCACGCGGATCGCGTCGAGCACCCGCTCCTTGGTCTCGGGGCGGATGCTGGGGTGATCGTTCAGCACGCGCGAGACGGTCTGATGCGAGACCCCGGCCAGCCGCGCGACGTCCCGGATGCTGGGCATCCGGGCGCGCTCAGAGGAGGTCGACATGCAGAGCCTCCTCGATGTGCACGGTCACATGGATGTTCCCATTATGGGGCCGCTCCCCCGACGCGCACCAGCGCTCGCGCCGGGGCCGTCCACGCCGGCCTCAGTCGTCGACGGCCACGACGTGCGCGCCGCGCACCGGTCCGTGCGCGCGCAGCGCCGTGCGCCCCTGCGCGCGCAGTCGCTCGCCCACACGGTCCGCCGCCTCGGCGCTCGCGCAGAGCAGGGCGACAGTCGGACCGGATCCCGACACGATCCCGGCGACGACCGGTCCGCCGCCATCGCCGACCATCGTGCCGATGAGCTCCGCGAGGGACGGGCGCAGTCGGAACGAGCCCGCCTGCAGCTGATTGCGCAGACTCCGGCCGAGCTCCTCCGCCGCGCCGGTGAGCAGCGCCTCGAAGAACGCCGCCGGCACCTGCACCGGATCCTGCTGCCGCTCCGCGTGCCCGGCCGGATCGTCGTCGCGCCGTCCCTCCGCCTTCACCAGGTCGAACGCGCGGTACACGGCGGGGGTGGACAGGCCCTCGTCGTCGAGCACCAGCACCCACTCGTACCGTCCGCGGGACAGCGCGGGGGTGAGCACGTCACCGCGCCCGGAGCCGACCGCGGTGCCGCCCATCAGGGCGAAGGGCACGTCGGCGCCGAGGCGTGCGGCGAGCTCGTGCAGCCGGCTGTGCTCCACACCCGTGCGCCAGAGCGCATTGCAGGCGACCAGGGCGGCCGCCGCGTCCGCGGAGCCGCCACCCATGCCGCCCGCGACCGGGACCGTCTTGCGCAGGTCCAGGTGCACGCCGCCGCCGTAGCCGGTCGCCGCCGCGAGCACCTTCGCCGCCCGGATCGCCAGGTTGCGGTCGTCCCGCGGCACGGTGGACGGATCCGCCACACCGGACACCGAGATCGTGAAGTCGTCCGCGGGGGTCGCGACCAGGTCCTCGTACAGCGAGACGGCCTGGAACACGGTCGAGAGCTCGTGAAAGCCGTCCTCGTCGAGATCGCCGACGCCGAGGAAGAGGTTGATCTTCCCGGGCGCGCGCACGTGCACGCGCTGCACGGGCTCGTCGTCCGACTGCTCCTCCGCGAGGCTCATCGGCTCACAGCTCCGAGGAGACCGACCACAGGTTCACGTCGAGTCCGGCGCCCGCGATGGCGTCGATGCGCGCGATCTCCGCGGCCGTGAGCTCCGGAGCATCCAGCGCGGCGAGGTTCTCGTCGAGCTGCGCCGGACGGGAGGCGCCGATCAGCGCCGACGCCACCGTGTCGTCCCGCAGCACCCACTGCAGCGCCAGCTGGGCAAGGCTCTGACCGCGCTCCCGGGCCAGATCGTTCAGGGCCCGCAGGATCGCGAGGCCCTCGTCGCTCAGTGGCTTGTCCGGCAGCGAGCCGCGCTTCTGCGCGCGCTGCGCGGTGCCGCCGTCGAGGTACTTGTCGGTGAGCAGCCCCTGGGCGAGCGGCGTGAACGCGATCGCGCCCATGCCCTCCTCGCGCAGCGTCTCGGTGAGTCCGTCCTCCACCCACCGGTTCAGGATCGAGTAGGACGGCTGGTGGATGACCAGCGGGGTGCCGAGTTCACGGGCGACGTCGGCGGCCGCCTCGGTGCGCTCGGCGCTGTACGAGGAGATGCCGACGTACAGCGCCTTGCCCTGGCGCACCAGCGCGTCCAGCGCACCGATCGTCTCCTCGATCGGGGTGACCGGATCCACCCGGTGCGAGTAGAAGATGTCGACGTAGTCGAGGCCCATCCTGGTCAGCGACTGCTCCGCGCTGGCCAGGATGTACTTGCGGCTGGCCAGGTCTCCGTACGGGCCGGGCCACATGTCCCAGCCGGCCTTGGAGGAGATGATCAGCTCATCCCGGTACGGACGGAAGTCCTCCGCGAAGATGCGGCCGAAGTTCTTCTCCGCGGAGCCGTACGGCGGTCCGTAGTTGTTCGCGAGGTCGAAGTGGGTGATGCCGCGGTCGAACGCATGCCGCAGCAGGGTGCGCTGCGCGTCGAGCGGGATGTTGTCCCCGAAGTTCCACCACAGTCCGAGGGAGATCGCGGGCAGGTACAGACCGGAGGATCCGACCTGGCGGAAGTGCGCTCCCTCGTATCGATCCGCGGCCGCGGTGTACGGGCGGTGGATGTCGAGGACGTCTGGGCGGAATCGCGGCTCTGTCACGCTCCCAGGTTAGCGGCGCGGCGCCCGTGCGCGACCCCTCCGCTAGGATGGTCGGCCAACCGCGGACCGGTCTCGGCCCGCGTCCGATCGAGCTCGTCCGAGTGCGGATCCCTCCCCGGCCACAGCATTCGCCCGAGCGTGGGGCGACAGGACGGACATGCACGGGAACCGGCGCATGCCGCTCGTCCTCACCGCCGCCGGAGTGCTCGGCGCGAGCATCATCGCGGCCGCGGCGACCACCGCCGACCCCGGCTGGTGGCTGTACTGCTTCAGCCAGCTCGGGGCGATGAGGGACGGCTCCAGCGCCCTCTTCAACGGCGGGATGGTCCTGGCGGGCGCGGTGATCGCCCTGTCCGCGGTGCCCGTGCGGCGCGGCCTGGGTCGGGCGGGTTCCGCCGGATTCCCGCCGTGGAGGGCCCCCGCGACGCTCGTCCCGCTGCTCATCCTGGCGCTCGGCATCAGCCTCGTCCTCATCGGTGTGCTGCCGCTGTCCCTGAACGTGTTCGCGCATGAGCGCGCCGCCAACGGCGCTCTCGCCTCCTCCGCAGGACTGCTGCTCCTGCACCGGCTGCACCTGCGCGGCCTCTCCCGGGCCCTGGACCGGGTCGCCTCATCGGCCGTCGCCGTGCTGTGCGTCGGCATAGCCGCCCTGATCGCCGGGGTGATCAGCCTGACCGCGTTCGAGGCCCTGGCCTTCGGATCGGTGATCACCTGGCTGCACATCCTCGAGACGCAGGTGACGCGCCTCGCGTTCCGCGTCGCGGCGCCATTGACAGCGAATTCTCAGGGTTTGTCCCTGTCCCCCATTTGGGGGACAGGATTGTTCGGTGTTAGGGTCAAGGTCTCAGCTGAGGATGCCGGTCGAGTTCTGGGGACTCGACCGACATGAAGGTCCCTTCAAACGAAGTGATTGTGCCCTCTCGGGAGCCCGAACCCCGAGGGGGCACGACTTCGTCGTGCGGCCGATCCGCTCACGGCGTCGGCGCGGCGAGCGCGATGCGGCGATAGTCCTCGACCGTGAGGTCCTCGCCCCGTGCCGTCGGGGCCACACCCGCCGCCTCCAGCACGGCGGACGCCTCCGCGGAGCTGCCGAACATCCCGGACAGCGCCTGACGCAGCATCTTGCGGCGCTGGTTGAATGCGGCGTCCACGATCGCGAAGGTGCGCCGACGCTCGTCCTCGGATCCGCGCGGCTCCGGATCCCGATGGAACCCGACCAGCAGGCTGTCCACGTTCGGCACCGGCCAGAACACCTGACGCGAGACGGTGCCGCACAGCCGCCACGGGCCGTACCACGCGGCCTTCACACTCGGCGCGCCGTAGACCTTCGACCCGGGCTTCGCGGCCAGGCGCTCGGCGACTTCGGCCTGCACCATCACCACACCGCGCTCCAGATACCGGAACGTCTCGAGGAAGTGCAGCAGCACCGGCACCGACACGTTGTACGGCAGGTTCGCCACGAGCACCGTGGGCTCCCCGGGCAGCGCGGTCACGCGCAGCGCGTCGGCGTCGACGACGGTGAGCGCTCCCTCGGGGACCCCGCGCTCGCGGGCGGTCTGCGGCAGACGGGCGGCGAGGCGATGATCGATCTCGACCGCCGTCACGCCCGCCCCCGTCGCCAGGATCGCGAGGGTGAGGGATCCGAGGCCCGGGCCGATCTCGACCACGCGCTCTCCCGGCTGCACCTCGGCGGCCTGCACGATCTTGCGCACCGTGTTGGCGTCGACGACGAAGTTCTGACCGAGCTTCTTGGTGGGCGTCACGTCGAGTTCGGCGGCGAGCCGGCGGATGTCGGCGGCGCCGAGGAGGGAGACGGTCATCCGTCCATTGTCCCCCACGGTCGCTAGTCTTCTGGGATGCCCACGATCGGTCAGCTCATCGCCCCGCGGCGGATGGGCCGGGACTTCCGGTGGCTGCTCGCCTCGAGTTGGACGAGCAACGTCGGGGACGGGGTCGCGCTCGCGGCCGCTCCCCTGCTGATCGCATCGATGACCTCCTCCCCGATCCTCGTCGCCTCGGGCGCGATCCTGCAGTTCCTCCCGTGGCTGGTGTTCGGCCTGCACGCGGGAGCGATCGCCGACCGGTTCGATCGCCGTCGGCTGGTCATGGCGGCGAACGCCGCGCGTGCCGTGGTGCTGGTCGCCCTGTGCGCGTTCCTGGTCACCGGCCTGGCGAACATCTGGATCGTGCTGGCCAGCGCGTTCCTGTACGGCACCGCCGAGGTGTTCGTCGACACCGCCGGCGCCACGCTGCTGCCGATGATCGTGAAGCCGGCGGATCTCGGTCTCGGCAACGCCCGCCTGCAGGCCGGCTACCTCGTGGCGAACCAGTTCGCGGGCCCGCCGCTGGGCGCGTTCCTGTTCGCGGCGGGCCACGCGTGGCCGTTCCTGCTCGAGGCGGTCTGCGTGAGCCTGGCGATCGTGCTGATCTCGCGGATCGCCCGCACGCCGGTGCCGCGGCGGGACTCGACCCCCGGCGGCACGAGGGTGCACACGGACATCGCCGAGGGCCTGGGCTGGCTGTGGCGGAACCCTCCGGTGCGGATGCTGGTGCTCATCATCCTGCTGTTCAACGTGACCTGGGCCGCGCCCTGGGGCGTGCTCGTGCTGTACGCCACGGAGCACCTGCACATGGGACCGGTGGGCTACGGCATGCTCACCACCGCATCCGCGGCCGGCTCGAGCGCCATGTGTCCTTCGCGACGATGATGCGGGTGTGCCTGTCGCTGGAGGTGATCATGCATGTCTCCTTCGCGCTCACCACGCAGGGCTGGATCGCGCTGGTGATCATGTTCGTGTTCGGCTTCTACGCATTCATCTGGGGCACGATCTCCACCACCGTGCGGCAGCGGCTCGTCCCGCACGAGCTGCAGGGCCGGGTATCCTCCGTGAACTCCGTCGGCGTGTTCGGCGGCATGGTGATCGGCCAGGCGCTCGGCGGCGTGATCGCGCAGGTGTGGGGCCTCACCGCGCCGTGGTGGTTCGCCTTCGCGGGCGCGGCCCTCACCCTGCTGTTCGTGTGGCGGCCGATCTCGCAGATCGTGTCCGCCCGCCCGGTGGTCGACGGGGTTCAGGCGAACGAGCCGTAGACCTCGAGCGTGTTCGCGGCGATCTGCGCGCCGAGCTCGTCCACGCCGACGCCCAGTTCGGCCGCCATGAAGCGCAGCGTGTGCGGGATCAGGTACGGCGCGTTCGGGCGGCCGCGCAGCGGCACCGGCGTGAGGAACGGCGCGTCGGTCTCGACGAGGATCCGGTCCCGCGGGGCGACCCGGAGGGCGTCCCGCAGGTTCTGCGCGTTCTTGAACGTGACGTTGCCGGCGAACGACAGGTAGTACCCCGCATCGGCGCAGACCTCGGCCATCGCGCGGTCGCCGGAGAAGCAGTGGAACACCGTGCGCTCCGGGGCGCCGACCCGGGCCAGCGTCTCCAGCACGTCGTCGTGCGCGTCGCGGTCGTGGATCTGCAGGGCGATGCCGTGCTTCTTCGCGAGCGCGATGTGCGCCTCGAACGACGCGTGCTGCGCCGCACGACCCGACGACCCCGCCTCGGCGGCGTCCGGCGTGCGGAAGTAGTCGAGCCCCGTCTCGCCGATCGCGCGCGTGCGCGGGCGGGCGGCGAGCTCGTCGATCACGGCGATCGCCTCCTCGAGCCGACCCGCCTCGGCATACGCCGGAGCGTCGTTGGGGTGGATCGCGACGGCCGCGAGCACGCGCGGATCCGACTCCGCAGCGGCCACCGCCCAGCGCGAGGACTCGATGTCGCCCGAGGCCTGCACCACGCCGTGGATGCCGACGGCCTGCGCCCGGTCGAGCTGATCTTTCAGGCTCAGCGGCTCGTCGCCGTCGGTGATCTCGAGGTGGCAGTGGTTGTCGTACACCGGCACCAGGAGCGGCTCTGGCGCGGGCGGATAGCGCAGGTCCTTGCGCCCGTCCGCGGTGCGCTCGCGCACGTAGGTGTCCGGCGTTCCGCTCATGGGATCAGGCGGTCGCCTCGATGCGCGGGAACAGCGGCGCGAGCGCCTGCACCTGGGTGCCGGCCGGCAGCTGCCCCCAGCGCCCCGCGTCGCGCAGCGGCTGCGCGGTGAGGGCGCCCAGGCCGGCCTCGGCGCCGAGGGCGGCCCAGAGCGTGGCGGTCGACTGCGGCATGACCGGGGAGAGCAGCACGGCGAGCGCACGCAGTCCCTCCGCGCACGTGTAGAGCACGGTGCCGAGGCGGTCCTTCTGCTCCTCGTCCTTGGCGAGCGCCCACGGCTCGTTCTCGGTGATGTATCCGTTGAGCGCGTCGACGATCGTCCACACGTCGGCGATCGCCTCGTCGATCCGGAAACGCTCGACGGCGGCATCCGCATCCGCCGCGGCCTTCGCGACCAGCTGCTGCACGGCGACGTCCTGCTCCGTGTACTCCGCGGCCTCCGGTACGACCCCGCCGAAGTAGCGCTCGATCATGGCGATCGTGCGTGACGCGAGGTTGCCGAAGCCGTTCGCCAGCTCGGCCTGGTACCGGGCCGACAGGTCCTCCCAGGAGAAGGATCCGTCCTGGCCGAACGCGATCGCGGAGAGGAAGTAGAACCGGTACGCGTCGGATCCGAACACATCCGTGATCTCGGTCGGCGCGATGCCCGTGAGCTTCGACTTCGACATCTTCTCGCCGCCGACGAGCAGCCAGCCGTGCGCGAAGACGCCCTTGGGCACGTCCAGCCCCGCGGCCATGAGCATGGCCGGCCAGATCACCGCGTGGAAGCGCAGGATGTCCTTGCCGACCACGTGGTAGGCGGGCCAGCGCCGCGCGAACTCGTCGGCACCGGAGTCCGCGCCGTAGCCGACGGCGGTGACGTAGTTGAGCAGCGCGTCCACCCACACGTAGATGACGTGCGAAGTGTCCCACGGCAGCGGGATGCCCCAGTCGAATGTGGAGCGCGAGATCGACAGGTCCTTGAGGCCCTGCGAGACGAAGGAGACGACCTCGTTGCGCGCCGAGTCGGGGCGCACGAAGTCGGGCTCGGTCTTGTAGAGCTCGAGCAGCCGGTCCTGGAACTCGCTGAGCTTGAAGAAGTAGTTCTTCTCCTGCAGCAGCTCGAGGGGCTTGGAGTGGATGGCGCAGACCTTGAGGCCCTCGAAGGGACCCGTGCCGTCGACGATCTCGGACTCGGGCTTGAACTCCTCACAGCCCACGCAGTACAGCGCCTCGTACTCGCCGGCATAGATGTAGCCCGCGTCATAGAGCTTCTGGAAGAACACCTGCACGTTGGTCTCGTGCCGGGGCTGGGTGGTGCGGATGAAGTCGTCGTTGGCGACGTCGAGCGTGGTGAGCAGCGGGAACCAGCTCTCGCTGACGAGCTTGTCCACCCACTCCTGCGGGGTGACGCCGTTCGCGGCCGCCGCACGCAGCATCTTCTGGCCGTGCTCGTCGGTGCCGGTGAGCATCCAGGTGTCGTCGCCCGCCTGGCGGTGCCAGCGGGCGAGGGTGTCCACGGCGACGCTGGTGTAGCCGTGCCCGATGTGGGGCACGTCCGACGGGTAGTAGATCGGCGTGGTGATGTAGAAGGACTCGCCTGCGGGCATGCGTTCGATTCTAGGCGGGATGCGGGCGGCCGTCGGACCGATGACGGCCCGGGCCCCGGGCCCGCTCGGGTCCGCGCCCGCGCGGTCGTCACGGGCCGAGCGCCGCGACCAGGCGCGCGAAGACGTCGGGCGCCGGTGCCACGGTCGCCCCCGGTCCCTCGATGTCGCTGCCGACGAGCACGATCACCGTCACGTCCCGCGCGTCGTCGTGGAAGACCGATGTCGTGTACCCCGGGATGTCGCCGTCGTGGCCCCACCAGCCGTCGCGTCGTCCGATCCCGATGCCGTAGCCGCTCGTGGCGTTGTTGGGCGCCGGCGCGGTGAGGATCGAGTCCCGGCGCACCTTCTCCATGGCGGGCGTGAGCACGCCGTCCCCGGTGAACAGCGCGTGCGCCCAGCGGGTCATGTCGTCGAGCGTCGAGATGACCTGCCCGGCCGAGCCGGCGAAGGTCGGCGTGAAGTGCGTGGCGTCGCGCGGAGTGGATCCCGTCGCGCCCTGCAGGGTCGTCCCGGACAGATAGGGCTCGGGCAGCACGGCGTCGGACGGGTACGAGGAGGAGGCCATGCCGAGCGGGTCGAAGATGCGGTGCTGGAACACATCGGCGAGGGACTCCCCTGTCACCTTCTCGATCACCGCCCCGAGGGCGATGTAGTTGGAGTTGGAGTACTGCCAGCCGGTGCCCGTCGGGAAGGATGCGGGCAGGGTGCGCACGCCGTCCAGCAGCTCGGCCGGGGTCCACGGCTTGCTCGGGTCGTCGAGGTACGTCTGCGTGATCTGCGGGTCCAGCGTGTAGGAGGGGATCCCGCTGGTCATGTCGGCGAGCTGCCGCAGGGTCGCGTCGCCGTTCGGCAGCCCCGGCACGTACCGGGAGATCGGATCGTCCAGGGAGACCTTCTTCTCCCCCACGAGCTGGAGCAGGATCGTGGCGGTCATGGTCTTCGTGAGGCTGCCGATCCGCGTGTGGTCGGACGGCGTCGGAGCCGCGGATCCGCCCGTCCGCGCGGTGCCGGTGGAGCCGGTCCAGGTCCCGTCCGGGGTGATCACGCGCGCGATGGCGCCGGGGAAGCCGATCGCGGTGCGGGCATCGTCCAGTGCACGCTGCAGCGTGGCGGCCTCCGCGGGCGGGGCGGTGCTCCCGGTCGCGCTCGGCGACCCGGTCCCCGATGGCGCGCCGGAGCAGCCCGCCAGTACGAGCACGACTCCGGCGAGCGCCGCGGCGATGACCCTCGATGCCCGCCGTGGGTGCGCGATCCTCGACATGTCCCCGCCGCCTTCCCGTTCTGCCGCTGCCCACACTAGGACGCCGGGCGCGGCCGCACAGGGGACCCAGGCCCTGTCTTCCGGCCACGGCTCACCGTCGCACCGCGATGATCGCGCCGTGCGGGCGGACACCTGCCGCGGAGATGTGCGCGATCGCCGGATCCATTCCGCGAAAACGTCCGAAGAACGTGCACATCTCCGCGCGAGGCGTCCGTGTGCGCGCACGGATCCTCCGGTCGGGGCGAGGCCGAGGCGCTCGGGCGGAGACCTCAGCGGGCCGCGAGCGCCGCCTGGTACAGATCGCGGGATCCGAGTCCGGTGGCGGCTGCGACCTCCGCGCAGGCGTCCTTGAGCCGCACCCCCGCGGCGACGAGCGCCTGCACTTGGGCGAGGGCGTCCTCCGGGGAGACCGCGCGGGGCTCGGCACCGGCGACCACGACGACGATCTCCCCCTTGACGCCCTCCGCGGCCCACTCCGCGAGTTCGGCGGCGCCGCCGCGGCGCACCTCCTCGTACAGCTTGGTCAGCTCGCGGCACACGGCCGTGCGCCGATCGGCGCCGAGCTCCGCCGCCATGTCGCCGAGCGTGGCGGCCAGTCGCGATGGCGACTCGAAGAACACCATGGTGCGCTGCTCGGCGGCCAGACCCCTCAGCGCGGCCCGGCGCTCTCCCGGCTTGCGCGGCAGGAACCCCTCGAACGTGAACCGGTCGGTGGGCAGCCCCGACACGGCGAGGGCGGTGACCACGGCGCTGGGACCGGGGATCGCCGTGACGGTCACCCCGCGCTCGGCGGCCGCCGCGACCAGCCCGTAGCCGGGGTCGCTCACCGTCGGCATGCCGGCGTCGCTGAGCACCACGATGTCCTCGGTCTCTGCGAGCTCCGCGAGCTCGGCGGCCTTGGCCTTCTCGTTGTGGTCGTGCAGGGCGATCAGCCGCGGCCGGTTCGCGATGCCGAGCGCCTGCAGCAGCCGCTGCGTGGTGCGTGTGTCCTCCGCGGCGATGAGCGTGGCGTTCTCGAGCACCTCGACGAGCCGACGGGACGCGTCGCCCAGATTTCCGATCGGAGTGGCCGCGAGGATGATCACCCGCCCAAGCATAGGCTGGGCGGGTGACCGCGCCCCTGCTGCCGGCCGTCGACGACCGGCACGACGACCGCCCCACCGCCTGGGAGCGGCTGCGCGACGCGTGGCTCACCGATCCCGCCCGGCTGCGGCTGGTCTCCTGGCTCGCCCCGGTCCTGGTCACCCTGCTCGCGGCCGTGCTGCGGATCGCCGGGCTCGCCCACCCGCACACGATCGTGTTCGACGAGACGTACTACGTGAAGGACGCCTGGTCGCTGTGGGTGCAGGGCTACGAGGGCGCCTGGGGCGATGACGCGAACGCGCTGTTCGCGAACGGCGACACCAGCGCCCTGCAGACGACCGGCGCGTTCGTGGTGCACCCGCCGCTCGGCAAGTGGCTGATCGCGCTCGG
>JAFDWP010000267.1 GCA_018268435.1 Actinomycetota bacterium | reverse complement strand
TCCCGGCCCGACGGTCATTCCGCGCCGGGGGCGATCAGTCCCGACTCGTACGCGGCGATCACGAGCTGGGCGCGATCATGCGCGTCGAGCTTGGCCATCGCACGGTTGACGTGCGTCTTCGCCGTCGCCGGCGCGATGAACAGGGCCGCGCCGATCTGCTCGTTGGAGAGCCCCCGCCCCACGAGGCCCAGGATCTCGGTCTCGCGCTCGGTGAGGTCCGCGGGGAGCCGGCGCACGGCACGGGCGGGTCCCGCCTCGAGTGAGCGACGGATCAGCGCGCGTGTGGCCGCCGGCGAGAGCAGCTCCTCCCCCGCGTGGACGGTGCGCACGGCACGCACGATCTCGGCCGGATCCACGCCCTTGCCGAGGAAGCCGGACGCGCCCGCCCGCAGCGCGGCGAGGACGTTCTCCTCGTCCTCGAAGGTCGTCAGCACGAGCACGCGGGTGGCCGTGAGCTCCGGCGCCGCCCGCATCATCCCGGTGGCGGTGATCCCGTCGGTGCCCGGCATGCGCAGATCCATCACCACCACGTCCGGTCGCTCCCGCCGCGCGAGCGCCACGGCCTCCGCACCGTCCGCGGCTTCGCCGATCACCGCGATGTCGTCCTCGTGACGCAGCAGGCTCGCGACGGCGGAGCGGATGAGCGGCTGGTCATCGGCGATGAGCACCCGGATCATGCCGCACCACCCGGCAGGGCCGCGACCAGGGTGAACCGTCCCGCCGTCGGCTGCAGCGCCAGGCGTCCGCCCACCTCTGCGAGGCGCTCGCGCATCCCGATCAGGCCGTGACCGTCGGCGCCGATCGGCTCCGGCGGATCGGAGACGGGGTTCGCGATGCGGATGATGAGCTCCTCCTGGGTGTAGTCGAGGACCAGCTCGGCGGTCCGGTCGGCGCCGTGCTTGTAGGCGTTCGTGAGCGCCTCCTGCACGACGCGATAGGCGATCGCGCCGACACGTCCCCCGAGCGGGCGCGGAGCGCCGTCCACGTGCATGTGCACCTTCAGCCCGCTCTTGGCGAAGAGCGCGAGCAGTCCCTCGATCCGATCGAAGTCGGGCTCGTCCACGATGTCGCGCTCGGCGCTCGTGCGCAGCAGGCCCAGCATGTCGTTCAGCTCGGTGAGCACGCTGCGTGCGGCGTCGCCGACGATCGCGATCGCGCCCTCCGCCTCGTCGGGGTCGGTGCGCAGCGCCCGGGCGACCACCCCGGCCTGCAGGTTGATGACCGCGATCCGGTGCGCCACGGAGTCGTGCAGATCGCGCGCGATCGCGAGCCGGTCCTCGGCGACGCGCCGACGCGCCTCCGCCTCGCGGGACTCCTCCGCCTTGCGGGCGCGCTCCCTGGCCGACTCCAGCGCATCGAAGTACGAGCGGATCGCCGAGCCCAGGGCCGCGGCGAAGGCGATCAGCACCGCCGGCTGCACCGTGGCGGGCGAGTTGAACTCCGCGGCGTCCAGACCCCTCCCGGTGAGCAGCAGCTCCTCGAGCGGCAGCAGCACGACCAGCACCGCCGCCGCCGCCAGGGTGACCGCCCGGGAACGGTGCCGCGCAACGGTGTACATGGCGATCGCGACGGGCAGCACGAAGACGGGCGTGTACGGCAGGCCCAGCAGCACGCCGAGCGGTCCGACCGCGACGCAGACGATGAGCACCGCCAGGGGGAAGCGGCGCCGCGCGAGCAGCACCACGCCCGCCACCGCCATCGCCGGCAGCACCGTCCACCCGTGCGGTGCCGCGGGCTCGCGCGAGAACGGGAGGAACGCGGCGAGGCAGACGAGGACGAGCACCCCGACGTCGACCAGCACGTCGCGCATGCGGATGCTGCTCGGCAGTGCGCGCATCCATCCTCCTTCCGCGCCCGACCCGACCCGACCCGACAAGCATCCCGCATCGCGGCGGCGAGGGCATCCGCCGCGGGGGGCATCCGGATACCGCCGTTGCGGTACGACCTCGACCGCGCCCGCGGGACGCGGCGGCGGAGCCCCGAGCCGACACTGGAAGCACGGCGCCGGACCGCGCCGTGCCGGCGAGCGTCGCAGCCACGGGCGCCGCGGAGAGGACTGAGGATGTCATCGGTGCTGGAGGCCCGCGATCTGCGTCGGGCGTATGGGAGCGGCTCCGATCGCTTCGAGGCCCTGCGGGGCGTGTCGCTGACGGTGCGGGCGGGCGAGAGCCTCGCGATCGTGGGCAAGAGCGGATCCGGCAAGTCCACCCTGATGCACCTGCTCGCCCTGCTCGACCGCCCCACCTCGGGCAGCGTGCTCGTCGACGGCGCCGACGCCGAGCACGTGCGCGGACGCGAGCTCAACCGGCTGCGCAACCAGGACTTCGGGTTCGTCTTCCAGCAGTTCTTCCTGAACGCGCACGCGAGCGTGCTCGACAACGTGTCGCTGCCGCTGGTGATCGCCGGAGTGCCGCGCGCGGAGCGGCGCAGGCGTGCGCTGGAGGCGCTGGACCGGCTCGAGCTCGCCGACAAGGCGCGCAACCGCGCCAACGATCTGTCCGGCGGGCAGAAGCAGCGCGTCGTGATCGCCCGGGCGCTCGTGAACGATCCGAAGGTCATCTTCGCCGACGAGCCCACGGGCAACCTCGACTCCTCGACTGGCGCGGAGGTGGAGCGCATGCTCTTCGATCTGAATCGCACGCAGGGCATCACCCTCGTGGTCGTGACGCACGACGCCGACCTGGCATCCCGCTGCGGCCGCAGCATCACCATGCGCGACGGGCTGATCACGGACGTCTCGGAGGTGGCGGCATGAAGACCGGGGATCTGATCGCGGCGGCGGTGGCGAACACGTTCCGCAGCAAGCTGCGCACGACGCTCACGGTCATCGCGATCTTCATCGGCGCGTTCACTCTGACGCTCACCTCGGCCATCGGAACGGGCGTCTCCACATACATCAGCACGCAGGTGTCATCGATCGGCGCGACGAACACGCTCACCGTGACGAAGGCGGCGAGCGCGCCGTCGGCGACCGGATCCGGACCGCAGAAGTACGATCCCGACGCCGCCACGTCCGGCGGCGGTGGCACGCTCGCCCGCGGCGGCTTCGCGACGGCGCTGTCATCGGAGGACATCGCGACGATCGGCGGCATCGCCGGCATCACGTCGGCGAGCGGCAACACGAGCGTGACGCCGTCCTGGATCTCCTACGCCGATCACGGCGAGTGGGTGCTCACGGTGAACGCGGTGCGCGGCGTCAAGGCCGATCTCGCGGCGGGGGCGCAGCTCGACGGCGCCGAGAGCGGGAACCAGATCATGCTGCCCACCACCTATCTCGGCAACCTGGGTCTCGGCTCGGCGCAGGACGCGATCGGCCGGACCGTCACCATCGGGATCAAGGACTACCTGGG
>JAFDWP010000266.1 GCA_018268435.1 Actinomycetota bacterium | reverse complement strand
GCCCAGGTGCTGAACGATCCGTCCAACTCCTACACGAAGGAGCTCCTGGCGGCGCTCCCCGTGCCCGACCCGGTGGAGCAGGCCGAGCGCCGCGCGCTCTGGCAGGCGGTGCGCCGGCACGCTTGATCGGCGCGTCCCTCCGGCGGAACGGAAGACGTCGCTGCGACCTGGTTCGCGGCGACGTCTTCCTTTTTGAGGGTGCGTCGACGTGCGGATCCGTCGGGGCGGATCCGGTCAGCGCCCGAGCAGCACGCGCAGAGCGGCCCAGAACGTGGCGACGGCGATGGCGACGAGCACCGTCGTCCAGGGGAACGCGCGCTTCAGGCGGCGGCCTCCGGGGGCCACACCGGGCGCCGGCGCCCAGGGCTGCCCGAGGGTGCCCGGAGTCGGCGCCACCGGGCCGCCGGTGAAGAGGGCGGGTGCGGCCGTCGCCGGCCCCGCCGGGAGGATGTGCGAGGCCCCGCCGGCGCCCTGCGCCGCACCTTCCGCGCGCAGGCGGTCGTCGCGCCAGCGCGCCCACTGCTGCAGCTTGGTGATCACGGCCCCGACGGTGCCGAACATCTGCGCCCAGACCGCCGGGTCGAGGGTCACGACCGGCCGGTTCTGCGCGTACAGGAAGAGCCAGTCGTCCACGATCTCGACGTCGAATGAGGAGGCGCTGTCCATGAAGCGCGCCATGATGTCGGGCGTGAACAGGTAGAGCGCGTCGCGCTCGTACCCCTCGGGGCAGTACAACGCGAAGTAGTCGTCGAAGTCGCCCTCCAGCGACAGGCGCTGGTGTCCCTGGTACGCGGCGGGCAGGTTCGACCCGAAGAAGCCGTTGTTCGCCTGCGCGTCCAGCACGATGTTGGGCAGCGGCACGTCGAGGTGGATCGCGATGTAGCCCCAGCTGTGCGTCTGGCTGTTCTTGCCGGATCCGGTCGTGTACTGGAAGTTCGCGAACTCGACGAACCGCGGCTCGGTGCCGCGCACCAGATCGGTCGCCTGCTGGCCGTGGCCGATCGCGAAGATCATCCCCGGCAGCTCCGGCGCCGCCAGCCGCGGCAGGTAGGCCATGCCGTTCGAGGCGGCGAACCCCGCGAGCCGGTATCCGCGTACGACCTGGCGGTCCACCAGGCCAGTCCGCCCCACACGGCGAGCCCGACCACGAAGAGGAGGAGCAGCGTGGTCACCACGCCGCTCGCCGAGCCCCACGCGCTCGACAGGAACACGCTGACGATGCCGACCGCGACGACGGCGAACATCCCGCAGACCACGATGACGAGCACGATCGGCCAGACCCGGGGGCCGCCGCCGGCGGCCGCGGTCGCGCGCGACCAGGCGGTCAGCCGGGCGCGGTCGACGGGCTCGGTCAGGGCACGGGCGTCGAAGGACGACGCGGCGGCCGGGGGTGTCGACGGATCCGTCACGCGTTCACGCCGTCCGCATCCCACTGCAGGTCCGCGCCCTCGGGGATCGGCAGGGCCTCGATCCGCGGGTCCGCGCAGAGCGCTTCGATGAGCGCGGCGGGTCCGCCCACGATCGTCGAGTCGAAGTCGATCTCGCTGACCAGGATCCAGGCGCGATCGGCCGGCCAGATCAGGCTGGGGTGCTGCGCGCGCGGCGGGAAGCCGTGCTCCTCGGCGACGGTGTCCCGCCACGGGACGCGCAGCATCCAGTCCGGATCCGCGAAGACGCGCGGCGGAGCGGTGAAGAGCACGTGGGCACGGTCGGGCAGCTCGAGGCGGACCCCCTCCGAGATCTCGCGAGAGAGGATCCCGTCCTGCCAGGGAGCCTTCTGATACGGGTTGTTGAACGGGTCGTGGATGCTCTCGGCCAGCATCGCGGCGTGCGGATCCCCGGCGTCGTCGCCGGTGCCGAAGAAGACCCTCCCGGTCGTGCCGTAGCCGCCGAGGAGGCCGCCCCAGCCCTCCCACACACCGGCGACGCCGTCCTCCGGGGTGGACGTGTGCGCGGTCAGGCGCTCCGCGACGCGGGTCAGGGTCTCCGGGGGCAGCTCGCCCTCGGTCGGCGCCGTCACCTCGCTCCCGTCCGGGCTGCGGCGTCGGCGCCAGTCCTCGCCCTCCGGCGTGCGCACGATCCGGTTCCACTGCGCGAGCGGATGCATCGTGGCGCCGAACAGGGCGGCGACCTCGGCCCAGCTCGCGGTCCGGTCGCGGAACGACGCGATCGTGCGCTCGTACTGCTCCTCGTCCATCGCGTCGAGCTCGTCGTTCGTCGCCACGGGGCCGTCGGGCATGCTCCGCACCCCGGCGGGGTGGAAGACCCGGGCGTACGCCGCGAACCCGCGCGGCACGACCCCGTGCATCGTCGCGAAACCCGGATCCAGGCGGTCCCGGATCCAGCTGCCGACCTCGACGTCGTCTTCCCAGCGCATGCCGCCACGCTACTCGACGCCCCGGAAGCGGTGTCGACGGCGACGCCTGCACGACCGCGCGACGGCTGCACGACGGATCCGGCGGTTTCGTCGTGCACGCGTCGCAGGATCGTGCATCTGTCGCGGGGGAAGCGGCGAGGGTGGGCGGGGGCGAGTGCAAGGAGGAGCGCTCGGGAGAGAGGGATCCCGGCCGATTCGGCGCATTCAGGCGGATCCGCTAAGCTGTTCAGGTTGTCTGGGTACATCTGTGTCCGGACACGTGCTACACACCCTCCTGCTTCCGGGAAAGTCCCGGAAGCCGTTCTAGTCCGAAGGAGGTGGGTAAGTGACGCACCAGTACGAGCTCATGGTCATTCTGACCCCCGAGCTGGACGAGCGCCAGGTTGCCCCCAACCTCGACAAGTTCCTGAAGGTCATCACCGCTGATGGTGGCTCGATTGACAAGGTCGACATCTGGGGCAAGCGCCGTTTCGCCTACGAGATCAACAAGAAGACCGAGGGCATCTACGCCGTCGTGAACTTCACCGCGACCAGCGAGGCCACCAACGAACTCGACCGCCAGCTGAACCTCAGCGAGCTCGTGTTCCGCACCAAGGTCCTGCGTGCCGAAGAGGCGCAGGCGATGGTCGCAGCCGAGGCCAAGCGCGCCGAGGAGAAGGCCGCTCGCAAGCCCAAGGCCGCGAAGGTCTAAGGATCATGGCCGGCGAGACCGTCATCACCGTGGTGGGAAACCTCACCGCCGACCCCGAGCTGCGGTACACGCAGAACGGGCTGCCGGTGGCGAACTTCACCATCGCTTCGACGCCCCGCACCTTCGACCGCCAGGCGAACGAGTGGAAGGACGGCGACGCGCTGTTCCTCCGTGCGTCCGTGTGGCGCGAGTTCGCCGAGCACGTGGCGGGATCCCTGACGAAGGGTATGCGGGTCATCGCGACCGGCCGCCTGCGTCAGCGCTCCTACCAGGACCGCGAAGGCCAGAACCGCACCGCGATCGAGCTGGAGGTCGACGAGATCGGCCCCTCGCTCCGCTACGCGACCGCCCAGGTCACCCGCGCCGCCTCCAACGGCGGCGGGAGCTTCCAGGGCGGCCAGGGCGGCGGGCGTTCGCAGCAGCAGGCCTCGGAAGAGCCGTGGTCGACCCCCGGGTCGTCCAGTTCCTCCAGCGCCGACGCGTGGAGCACTCCCGGCAGCTTCGGCGACGACACGCCTTTCTGAGGCGCGTCCTCGGCCCCTGAGGCTCTCAGGCACCTGAGGTTCTCGAAGGTCCCTGAGGCTCTCGAAGGGCCGAAGCAACACAAGATTCCGGATCCTCGGATCCGAACACAATTTCTCGTAAGGAAAGACTCATGGCTGGAAAGTCGAGCGGCGACCGCCGCAAGCCGCGGAAGGGCGCGAAGAACGCCGCTCCCGCGAAGTCCATCCGCGTGGGTGTCATCGACTACAAGGACGTCGCGACCCTCCGCAAGTTCATCTCGGAGCGTGGAAAGATCCGCGCCCGTCGTATCACCGGTGTCTCGGTGCAGGAGCAGCGTCTGATCGCCAAGGCGATCAAGAACGCGCGCGAAATGGCGCTCCTGCCCTACGCCGGCGCTGGCCGCTAAGGGGTACCGACATGGCAAAGCTGATTCTCACGAATGAGGTCGCCGGGCTCGGTAGCGCCGGTGACGTGGTCGAGGTCAAGAACGGGTACGCCCGCAACTACCTCGTGCCGCAGGGTTTCGCTGTCGCGTGGTCGCGCGGTGGCGAGAAGCAGGTCGACCAGATCCGTGCCGCCCGTCAGGCGCGCGCGATCCACGACCGTGACGACGCCGTGGCGCTGAAGACCGCGCTCGAGGGCACCAAGGTCCGCCTGGCCGTCAAGGCCGGCGCCGAGGGCCGCCTGTTCGGCTCGGTCAAGACCGCCGACGTCGCCGACGCCGTTCAGGCTGCGGGCATCGGTGCGATCGACAAGCGCAAGGTGCACATCACCGCGCCGATCAAGTCGGTCGGCGAGCACGAGGCCACCGTTCGTCTGCACGACGACGTGACCGCCGTGATCACGCTGCAGGTCGTCGCCGCCAAGTAAGGCGCGAACGCTCTGTCAGGGGCCGTCTCCTCCGGGAGGCGGCCCCTTTCGCGTGCCCGGGTGCGTGCGAAAGGGGTGCGCTCAGGTCACCGTGAGATCACAGAACTTTTCTTATTGACCACAACCCCGATCGCGGGGAGGCCGCCGGATACATTCGGGGCGTCCGGCAGTGCTGCCGGCTTCTGCAATCCGGCGACGGCGCCGGTGACCCGTGAAAGGCATCGTCCGTGAAGATCTCGACAATCGCAAAGGCCGCGGCGGTGGGTACCGCTGTGCTGCTCGCCGTGACCGCGTGCAGTTCCCCGAAGGCGGAGGGCGGCGCCACCGCAGACCCCGGCGCCGCGGAATTCGTGCCGCTCACCCGGGTCGAGCTGATCGCCCCCGCGGCCCCCGGCAGCGGCTGGGACCAGACCGCGCGGGCGACGCAGGGCGCGCTGCAGGCCGATGAGCTGGCCAAGACGGTGACCGTCAACAACGTCCCGGGAGCGTCCGGCACCGTCGCCCTCGCGCAGGTCGCCCCGAAGCAGGGCCAGAAGGACCTCCTGATCATGTCGGGCCTGGCGATGATGAGCGGCGTCGTCACGAACGGCACCACGGTGTCGCTCGACGACCTCACCCCGCTCGCCCGCCTGGTCGGGGAGCACGAGGCGATCGTGGTCCCCAAGGGCTCGCCGTACACGAACATCGACGAGCTGTTCGCGGCGATCAAGAAGGATCCGAAGTCCGTCGCGATCGCCGGCGGATCCGCGGGCTCCGCGGACCACCTCTTCATCGGTCTGCTCGCACAGCACTACGGCGTGAAGCCCGCTGACGTCAACTACGTGCCCTACTCCGGCGGTGGCGAGGCGACGACCGCGCTGCTCGGCGGCAAGGTGCAGGCCGG
>JAFDWP010000265.1 GCA_018268435.1 Actinomycetota bacterium | reverse complement strand
TCTGCGCTGCCTGGAGTGTCCCAGCCCCTCGGTAGAATGAAGCTGTCAGAGATACAAAGGGAGCAGTCATGACGAAGTATCAGGAGCAGCTCGCCGATGACGTGAGCCGGGTGCGCAAGGTCGTCGCAGAGGGTGTCACGAAGCGCACCGTCGTCCCGCTGTCGGAAGGGGCGGTCGAGGTAAGCGACGCGACGGAGCACTTCTACGGAGTCTTTCCGCTGGTGGGTCCGATCATCGTCGGCAATGGTGTGGGAGTCCATCGTGATCCGCGCACGGGAGAGCCGTGGTCGGCAGACGAGGAACACAAGCTCGAGGTGGTCGTGAAGCGGGCATATCGCGTCGCTCGTCGCGCAAGAGTTCGCGAGGCCGCCCGATCGCTCTAGGTCGACCCCAGTCGACTGTCGGTACCGCCCGGTAGCGTGTCTAGTTATACCGGCATGAGGGGGGTGCGAGGCGATGAGCGGTGCGGGAAGCGAAGTGGGGCGCACACAGGCGTCCGCGTGGTCGACATTCCTCGAGGAACTCGACTGGTGGATCGAGGAGCACGGCGAGGCTTGTGTCCCTCAGGCGGCGACGAGTCGTGTCATCGACGGTGTGCCGTATCCGCTTGGGCAGCGTGTGAAGAATCAGAGGATCCGGTACCGCCAAGGCACGCTGGGCGGTTCCCGCATCCACGAGCTCGAGAGTCGTGCCGGCTGGTCGTGGAGCGGATATGCGGCTCGCTCGTCGAAGATCTGGGAGCGGCACGTATCGGCGCTCCGCGAGTACGTATCCGAAAACGGCAGCTTGGACGGGCTCGAGGGAATCAACCCGCTCCTTTCCCGGTGGCTCCGTACTCAGCGCGACGCAGCTCTGACGAGCTCTCAGCGCCGTGAGCTTGGAAGGATCCCGGGTGCGCTCGAGCAGCGCAAAGTGAGACTCGAGGAGTTCATCACCGCGATGCGCGGATGGATCGCTGCTGAGCCGGGTCGGTGCGCCGGTGATGTGCGATTCAGCACGGTCTTCCGTATCGGGCGCCAGATGATCCCCATCGGCCGGCGCGTGGCCTATTGGCGATCGCGCTATGCGGCCGGCCAGCTCGATGACGCGGCCGCTGCGGCGATCGCGTCGCTTCCCGGGTGGGAGTGGACCCAGCCCTCGGAGCGCCACGCTCCAGCCGCCGCTGATAGGTGATCATGCCGCAGTGAGGCGGTCCAGCAACTCGGCGTGGACGTTGAGCGTGCGCGCCTCCGGATGTTCGCGGATCGCATCGCTGAGCAGATCGCCAGATCGCTCGTCGATGATGACCGTCACGTGCGCGCGGTGACGGGAGAGGGCAACACACAGGCGGCCGAGATCGAGCGCGAACGACTCGTCTACGTGGTGTCCGAGTAGCGGGTGAATCGCCACGACCGCCTCTCGCTGTAGACCCTGCGCCTGGTTGATAGTGCCGACGAACACATCGGGTAGATCAGCCAAACCCGCCGCGGCGAGTGCGGCTTGTTCGACGTGGGGGGCGATGACGGCGACGTCGGCGGGAGTGAGCGGTCGGGACTCTTCGGGGGTGTTGACGGTAGCAGTCGCGATGAGATCGCGGACGGTCTGAGTGGCGGTGAGGATCACGCGGGGGTCGGCGGTGCCGCCGGTGGCGGGGACCGGTGTTGCTCGGTACTCGGGGATCGGCTTGCTCCCGATGGTGAGGTTGCGTGGGGGTCGCGCAGATGTGAAGGGCAGTGACGGGTAGAGCGGTGCGAGCAGGCTCGCCGTGTCCGGGCCGAAGCGCCATGTCTGGGGAAGTCGGAGGCGGGCGACGTCGTTGCCGTGTGCGGCAATGAGCGCCTGCGGCGCGGGAATCTGCGGGCCGGTGGTGGTGGCGTCCCAGCGGCGGGTGGCTCCGGTGACGACGGGAGCGATCTGGCCGGGGTCGCCGACGAGGACGAACTGGTCGGCGAGGGAGCCGAGTGCGCCGAGGTCGGCGAAGGTGAGTTGGTAGGCCTCGTCGATGAGGAGAACGTCGAAGTGGGCGCTGCGGTTGAGGGGCATCCACAGCCAGCGTGCGGTCGTGGCGACGATGACGCCGCCTCCCGGTTGCAGGTGACGGGCGTTGGTGACGGCGACGTTCGGATTCAGGGTGCGGGGTCGTTCCTTCTCCGCGTCCACGTGGAGGACGGTGCGCGCGCCGGTGGCGGCGGTGCGGTTGGCGACGTCAATGCTCTGCGCGCGGGTCTGTGCGGCGATTGCGACGGTCATCCCGGCTCGGGTATGGAGTTGGTGCGCGAGCCGTGTGATCAGGTGTGTCTTTCCTGCACCGGGAGGGGAGTCGATGACGACCGCGGCGTCGCCGCTCCACACGGCGAACAGGGCTTGAGCAAGAGTCGGGTTTCGGAAGTGGTCGGTCGCGTGACGGGGCTGTGATGCCGGGACGGGCGTCGGGGCTGAAGTGGTGGTCGCGGCCGGTGCTTTCCTCATACTTTTACGCTACTAGGAACCTCCGACACCGGGATAACTAGACACTGCTCATCCCTCGGCGGCGGCGACAATCACGTCCAGCGGCACGTCGCCGCGGCGCGGGACCGGGTTGCCACGACCGGCGATCCAATTCGTGCCGCGCCGGTAGCCCGCGGCGGCGAGTCGTCGGGCGTTGGCTTGCATGCTCGGATCGACGCGGCCAGGTCGCAGGGTCAGCCGGTCGCCGGCTTTCAGATCGCCTCCGCGGCGAGGCAATCCACTGATGGTGATGGTCAGGTGCGCGTCGGTGTCGATGCTGGCGGCGCTCACGCTCCCGGTGAGGCAGGAGACGGCACCGGCGTTCACCGGCTCGCCAACCCAGGCGGTGACCTTGCTGTCCACGCGCAGACGGCTGAGCGGTCGGTCGGCGGCGACCACGATCGTCGCCTCGGATCGGTCGATGATCGTGCCGGGGACAACGGTGCCGTCATGGGCCGCGGCGAGCGCGACGAGAGGGTCGTCGAGTCGGATGGATTCGTACCATTCGGCGGCGTGGGAGCGACCGATGAGGCCGAGGGCGGCGTCGATGCGGGTGTCTTTGATCCACCAGGGGCGACCGGCGGCGAGGCGTTGCGTGTACCGGTTCCAGGAGGCGGTATCGATGATGCTCGCGTGGAGGATGCCGGGGAGGACCGGACCTGCGGCGGTGAGGTAGGCGAGGTCGAGGAGTTGTTGAGCGCCGGTCGATGTGATGTTGAGCCACTGTGCCCATGTCGGGACTTCGCGCTCGCGGTCGGGGTGGACACCTAGCGTCCAGCGGCGTCGTGCGGCGTCTGTGACGACGTGTACGGCATCGGTGCCGGGGTAGTCGAGGCGTTCATCCCACCAGCCGATCACGGGGGAGGCGGGAGCGTCGCGGTGGTCGCGGGCGAGTGTGGCGAGTGTGGTCAGGTCGCTGGCGGTTCCGACGATGAGGGGGCGGCGCGGGGCGGTGATGTTTACGCCGAGGGTGGCGAGTGCGTCGAGGCCGTTGCGGTCGGTTCCGGCATGGGTCGAGCTGCCGTCGGTGGCGGTGACGTAGGTGTGTTCGCCGTCGGTGTCCACGGTTACGGCGATACCGTTCGTCGGTGGGATGACCGGTGCGTAGAGGGCGGTCGCGACGGGCTTGCCGGTGTGTGCGGCGCGGAGGCGAGCGCCGAGGTCGAACAGCGCGCGGCTCATGCGGACTCCTCGATGTGCGGTGTGGGGATGGGCGTGTCGGGTACTGTCCATCCGGCGCGAATGGCAGCGGGGGTGCGGTCGTCGTGGTGCTTGCCGAGTAGGTCGCGGATCGTGGTGTCCAGGTCGGTTCCGGCTGCGGTGCAGAGGCGTTCTGCGAGGGCGGTGAGCGCCGTGTCGAGGGTTGTCATCGCGGCTCCTTTCCGTCTACTTTCAATTTAGCCGCAGGCTCTGACATCGGTAAAAGTAGACACTGTTAGACCGGTACGTGGATGCCGCGCGCCCAGGTCGGCAAGCGGCTCATCCCGCGGTCGCGGGTGAGGACTGCGATGAGGCGTGCGCGGGTGGGCGCGCTCGGCCAGGGGGTGTCTCCGTCTGTGAGGACGACGATGACGTTTGGTGCGGGGTTGAGTGCTTCGGCGGCCTCGATGCCTACCCTCATGTCGGTGCCACCACCGCCGATCAACTTGACGTCGCGAGCGTTGCGGACGGTGCGCGCGCGTTCGGCGTGTGCGTCGCAGACGATGACCTGCACGGTGCCGCCCACGGCTTTGATGACACCGGAGACTTCGGCCAGCGCGGTGTCGAGGTCGGCTCGGGTCATGCTCCCCGAGGTGTCGATGACGACGGCGACGGTGACGCGGGGTGCGCGCATTGCCGGGGTGACGATGCGGGGCAGGCGACGGCGACCGGGGCGGGTGTACGTGTAGGTGATCCTGCCTGCGGTGAGGGCGGCTGCGCGGCGAACCATTCCGGCGAGCACTTTGCGCCAGGGAACGGTGGCCGGTGCCAGTTCCTTGCTCGCCCACCTGGCCATGCCCGCGGGGACCGTGCCGCGTCCGGTGGCTACGGTGTCGCGAATGTCGTGGGCGACCTTGCGGCGGGTGATCGTGACTTGACCCTCGTCCAATCCGGGCATTTGCGCGTCCCCTGGTGACGGCTCCCACGGCTGGCGGGGGTCTCCTGCACCTGATCCGCACCCGACGTCGGTCTGAGGCGGCTGAGGGGCAATGGCGGCGTAGTACGACTCTTCGATTCCGGCATCCGGGAGGCCGAGGCTGTCCGGGGTGACGACCCATTCCGGGAGGGGGAGGCCCGCGCGGATCAGGTCGTCGTTGATCGCGGCGTCGGTGGCGAGATTCCAGCGGTCGTGATCGACGGGACCGGGCAGAGAATCTGCGCGACCCGCGTGATCGCGGATCAGGTGGCAAGCCTCGTGCACGAGCACCGCACCGGCCACCTGCGGACCCCACTCGGCAAGCGTGGCCGGATCGACGTACAGCCGCCAGGAACGGTCCACGGCGAAGGTCGCCAGGCCGACAGCGGCCAGCGGACGGACGGAGAACAGCGCGTGCGCGAGGTACGGGGCGGACTCGACCGCGACCAGGCGGGCGGCGGCGAGCATCCGGCGCTCGTCGGCGCTCAGAGGGCGAATGGTGGGGTTCATGCGGCGACCTCCTGCGGGATCAGTCCGGCATCGCTGAGGATCGCGAGGAACGCTTTCGCGCTCGCTGGGGGACGGGTGCCTGTCGGGCGTGACTTGAGCAGCGCTCGGGCGTTCGCGGCGGCAACGTCCTGCAAACCGGCATTGGCGGCTACCGCGAGCGGTGCCCATGCCGACACCCAGCCGGTCTTTGTGCCGTCCGCGGTCGCGTAGGCGGTGACAGCGGTGAGCGTTGCCCACGCGCGGGACGGTTCGAGGCTTTCCCAGGCCACCGATGTCGGGTCGGCCAGCACGTCGGCGGGATCGGGCAGATCGTTCAGCGCGCGCCAGGCGATGTACTCGGTAGCCGCGCCCTCACCGACGAGTCCGGTGGTGGCCAGGAGTGTCGCGGGAGTGTCGCCGGGATCGAGGAAGGCCAGCACGTCTGCGGTCATCGTCCAGGTGCGGTGCGAGGGCCATGCGCGACCACTGGCGGCATCTTCGCGCGGGAGCATGTGGAGCAGATCGGGGCGGGTGCGAATGAAGGATGCGACCTGGGCGCGGCTGGCGGCTCGGAGGACGGGTGAGTAGTCGAGCACGCGCCCCGACGCGGGCAGTTGGAATCCGGTCGTCATACCGTCGATCCAGTCGTCCGTGGAGGGCTCGTGGTCGATGTGCAGGAAGCGATTCGCCATGGGCGCGGCCAAGTCCCAACCGTCTGCGGCCTGCTCGGGCGGGTTCGCCGCCGCGACGATGCGCACTCCACGCGAGAGAGTGAGATCGCCCACAACCCGATCCAGCACGACCCGCAGTGCCGCGGCCTGTACCGCGGGCGGCGCGGTGGTCAGCTCGTCGAGGAACAGGTAGCCCTCGTCAGCCATGGCAAGCCGTGTCGCCCAGGCGGGCGCGGCCAGTTCGACGCCGGTGTCCTGCACGACGGGAAGGCCCGCGAAGTCGGCAGGCTCTCGGAGGGAGGCGAGCACCGTCTCCATCGGGAGTCCCTCGGCCTCGGCCAGTGCCGCCAGCAGAGACGACTTGCCGACACCCGGCTTGCCCCACAGCAGCACGGCGACTCCCGCGCGCCCAGCGGCCCGCATGACGGTCAACAGCGGATTGCTCTCGCGGTTGAGGGTGGGAAGTGAAACGGTCATGGTGTGTCCTTCCGGGGTGTTTGTATCTCTGACAGTTACAGACTACGTGGGGGGTCGGACATTGGGGACCATGGGCGCGTGTTCGGGGCTGTGGGGGTGGTGTTGTTCGGAGTGAATTGTGCTGGCTTTTTGCAAGCGGTTTTCGGGTGAAATGTGCTGGCTTTTTGCAAGCACATTTTGATGGTGGAGTGTCGGTGGTGTGCGGTAGTTTGTAACTGTCAGAGATACAGAGTTTCGGGAGGTGGCGGTGATGGTTTCTGGTCGGTATGGGGTTCGGGGTCGGGGGATCGGCGCGGGGGAGTTGTTGGGTCGG
>JAFDWP010000264.1 GCA_018268435.1 Actinomycetota bacterium | reverse complement strand
ACTGTCGGGAACGCGGTGAGCTGACACTGAATGTCATGTTGTTCGGCCGCTTCCGGGCTCTTGAGGTCCGCTTTGTAGTGACACTTACCTGAGGGGTTGATGCTAGTCCCCGCCACGACGAGACAGCTCGTCGCCGCATCCAACGGCTGTTCGTAGGCCGCGCAGAAACGCGGCGGTATCGGCCAGCGCCGGGTCGACGGCCTCTACCTCGACCAGCCCCGACGTCTCGGTGGGCGCCGCCAGCGCGACGGCGACAGGCGGGGCGAGCAGCTCGGGTCGGTCGAGTGCGCGCTCGAAGGCGAGGGTGGTCACGAGGTGCGCTCAATCTCGCCAGAGTAGTCGGCGTCGGCGATCGGGCCGATCTCGCTCAGGCGGCGCGGGATCCGTCGACGGGGCCGGCGAGCAGGTCGGACAGCGCCGCATCGACCTGAGGGATGAACCCGGGGTCGACGGCGAAGAGGCCGAGGTGACCGTGCACGTCGTCGATCACGCGCAACTCACTGCCGGGAATCAGCGCCTGCTCCGCGGCGCAGTCGCGCACCGGGAAAAACATGTCCTCGCTGATGGGCATGACGAACGTCTTCGCCGTGATGCGGCCGAGGGCCGCGGCGAGGTCGCCGTCGGTGTGGCGCGACACGTCGCCGCGTTGCCACTTCCATGCCATCGTGAGGAGGTCGTTTGGGTCCATCGCGGTGAAATAGGGCTCGAGAAAGTCGGTGAGGAACGCCTGCATCGAGTCGAAGCCGAGGGCGGCCCATTTCTGCTGTTTCCAGAACTCGGTCGAGAAGCCCATCGTGCCCCACAGATGCGCGTGGCGTGTCAGCCCGTCGACGACCTCGGTGTGCGAGCTGTACTCGCCGCCGTTCCAGCCCGGGTCGGACCACAGCTGCTCGTTGAGCGTCTCGGTGAACAAGAAGTCGTGCGGAGTGTTCTTGGCCGTCCCGGCGATCGGCGCCGCGCGCAGCACTCTGTCGGGAAAGCGCACGGCCCACTCGTACGTCTGCTGGGCGCCCATGGACCCGCCGACGACGAGGGCGAGCCGGTCGATGCCGAAGTGCTCGCGCAGCAGGCGCTCCTGGGCGACCACATCGTCGCCGATCCTCACCTTCGGAAACCTCGACATCGCGATGGCGCCGTCGACGGTGTTGTGCGGCGATGTCGACAGGCCGTTGCCGATCTGGTTCACGCACACGATGAAGTACCGTGACGGATCGAGCGCGTGTCCCTCGCCGACGTAGGCGTCCGCCCAAATCTGGTGCGTGCCCGAGTACCAGGTCGGGATGAGGATGGCGTTGTCCTTCGCGTCGTTGAGCGTGCCCCAGGTGCGTACAGCAAGCCGCAGGTCGGGTATCGACCCGCCCTCCTCGAGATCGAGGCGGCCGATCGAGATCAGCTCGAAGTCCTGGTGCACTGCATCGCTGTAGTAAGGGTTGTCGATCATCATTCCACTCCATCGTGGTCGGCACAGGGTGGCTCCAGAATCGCCCATCGGAACGTACGGCGGAACCGACAACGCGACGCGGTCTGCCCCCTGGTATCCGCCACCTGGCGGATCACCGGCAATGCGCGTCAGGAGACCGGCAGGGCTCCGGATGCCGGCGCCGGCAGCTCGAACACGCGCGAAGTGCGCACCCGCCAGCGCAGCAGGGCCATGGCCGCGCGCATGCGCCCCCAGCCATCTAACGGAGAGAACCCGAACTCCTCGGTGATCGTGTCGATCCGTGCCGTCATGGTGCTGTGGTGAACCCCGACCGTCCGCGCCGCATCGCGCACCGATGTCGCCCGCACGATGGCGTCGAGAGTAGAGAGCGCCCAGGGGAGGGATGCCAGCCGAGACACGGCGGCTTCGTCGGCATCCATCCGGGGCGTCATCGGCCGCTCCGCGAGCGTCTCGACGAGCCCCCCCAGGTCTTCGGCGCGCGAAATGCCGTCGGGCGAGGAGTCCGCCAAGCGCAGCGCGACCAGCGCAGTGCGAAATGACAGACCGAGGTCGTCGCGCTCGACGGCGATCCCGATGCCGAGCGGCGAGGCGGCGACTTCGGAGTCGGCCGGGACGATGGCCGCGTGGACGGGCCCGAAGTCGGTCGCGATCACGTCTTCCGGGCCGGCGGGGTGCGTCTGCCACAGCGCAAACAGCGGCGCGGCGAGCACGCGGAGGCGAGCGCCAGCAGCCAGCCCGCGGCGCGTCGCGGCATCCCTGCGTGCCGTCAACTCGGCCGTATCGTCGAACAGCGTCGCGAGGTCCCGCGGGGCCGGCGGGCGGCCGTCGTCGTAATTCAACTGCAGCGCCAGCGCCAGCCGTTCCAGGATGATCGCGTCGTTCGCTCCCGGCATCTCCGCTCCCCGTTCGATCCAGATGACCAGGCCTCCCGTCTTGAGCGCGTCGGCCGATGGGAGGCCGGGAGGCAGTCGATTGCCCTTCGGATCGAACCGGACCGCGACCGCGTTCGGTGTGCGCCGCAGCCCCACTATGCGGCCGGCGAGCGCGGCGGCGGCGCTCAGCAGGCCCTCGGTCCCCACGCGTCCGGCCATCAGCTCGTCGAAGCAGGCGATGACGCGCAGACTCTGGCTCGCGGTGGGGTCTAGCGCGCGCAAACGCCCCAGCAGTTCCTGCACGACGACCTCCTTCGCTCGCCTCGATACGGCACCAGTCTTCCCTCCTCCGTGTCAGTCCGCCAGCGTGCGGCGGAGCCAATCGTTGCGCGCGCGGATCATCGCGCGCGCGACCGTCGTGTGCGGAGCGAAGATGTCGCATGCGTGGAATGCTCCCGGCCAGACGTGCAACTCGGCATCCACCCCCGCCGCCCACAACCGACGCGCGTAGTCCACCGCCTCATCGCGGAAGATCTCCGCCGAGCCGACATCGATGAACGTCGCGGGCAGACCGCGCAGGTCGCTCGCACGGGCCGGGGCCGCGTACTCGCTGACATCCGGGCCGCCTGCCCGCTCGCCCAGCAGGGCGCGCCACCCAGTCTCATTGCTCACCCGATCCCACACGCCGACGCCGTCGAACGCACGGGTCGAGGGTGTCAGGCCGCGGTCGTCGAGCATCGGGTAGTCCAGCAGCTGACCGAGTAGCCGCGGCCCGCCCCGGTCGCGCGATGCGAGCGCGACTGCCGCGGCCAGCCCGCCGCCCGCGCTCGCACCCGCCACGACGATGCGATCCGCGTGCACGCCGAACTCGCCCGCGTGGGCCGCGAACCACCGCAGCGACGCGTAGCAGTCCTCAAAGGGGACGGGGTCGGGATGCTCGGGCGCGAGCCGATAGTCGACTGTCAGCAGCGCGACGCCGAAGTCTTCGACCCAGCCCAGCGCATGGTCGGCGCCGCTGAAGCGATCGCCGAACATCATGCCGCCGGAGTGGAGCAAAAGGATGCCGGCCCCCGCTGTTCCGGACGACGGACGGACGATGGAGGCGCCGAGGGTCGCGCCAGGCACCGGGATCTCGATTTCCTCGACCCCGACATCCCTGCCGTCGAGCAGTTCCTCTCGAGGCGGCGAAGCGTAGGAGCGGCGCATAAAGGGTATGAGCTCCCGCGTTACGGTCGGTGGAAAGACGCCACCGATGACGGCGAGCGCGGCGCGGAGCTCAGGGTCGAACGGGGCGTCGCCTCGCTCTTGCGATCGGGCCGTGTAGCTCATCCGCTCATCGTGCCAGAGCCGCCGAGCACCGGGATCTCAACGGCTCAGCTGCCCTTCTCGCTCTCCGAGCCCGAATGTTCGTCATCGTCGATCCGCTCGGTGAAGAAGTCGCGGATGTTGGCGGCGAGGGATCTGGCTGCTCGACCGGCGCGAAGTAGCAGCCGACACCGTGGCAGGCCGGTCGGAAAGTGCGCAAGCGAACCGAAACCTAGCCGTGGGGCTCTGGGGTGTCGTAATACGGCCGCAGCGATGTTCCGATCGTGTTGCTGAACCAGTAAAGGCTGGCCTGCGTGAGCCGCGTCGGCGTTTCGCTGCATTCAGT
>JAFDWP010000263.1 GCA_018268435.1 Actinomycetota bacterium | reverse complement strand
GGCGAGCCGACCGTGAACACGCCCCGCACATCGAACTCCCCCGCCTGCGCGACCAGGTCGGCGTTCATGCCGCCCTGGGAGTACCCGACGAGGTCGACGGGCGTCGTCGCATCCGCGCCGGCGGCCCGCAGCGCTGCCACGGTCGCCTTGTACGAATCGGACTCCTCGTGGTTGACGTACGCCTGCAGGTTCGAACCCATGTCCCACGGCTCGCTGTCCGACCGCCCCGGCCGGGTGCCGTCGACGTAGGCGAGGAATCGTGTCGAGCCGTCCGCCAGCGCGTACCGCTCCACCCGCACCTGCGGCGCCTCGCCGGCCGGTATCCGTGCGACCGCGGCCCCCAGCGTCGACGGGGCCCGCGGGACGGGAAGGGCGCCCGCGCCCGCCGTCGACGCTGAGGCGCCCGCCCCCGCGCCGCCCGAGACGACGGCCGGCGTGCGCGTGCGCGTGAGGAGCAGGTCGCCGGGACGCGGCGCCGTCGTCCCCCGCCCCGGAGCGCCCGGCGCGGGGATCCCGTCGACCCGCACCACGCCCGGCGTCGGCGTCAACGGCGTGCGCGAGCCCTGCCCGAGCGCCGGCCCCGCGAGCATCAGCACCAGCAGCGCACCCTGGGCGAGCGTGGCCTCGGTCGTCCCCGCGCTCACGAGCCCGAGACGCAGCGCCGGGCTCAGCATCGAGAGCATGTCCAGCACAGTGCCCCGCGATTCCGAGAGAGGCGTGCCGGGAGCCGCCGCGAACCCGGCGAACGCCTCGCGCGCCCAGTCCTCGAGGAGCCTCTGCGCCGCCGCCGTCACCCCCGGGTTGCGCGCCAGGATCTCGTCCACGCGATGCAGGGACCGCTTCACGAGCTCCGGATCCGTCGGGCCCGGCATCGCCCGTCGCGCCTCGAGCTCGGCGATCTCGAAGATGTCGGCCATGGTGGACGTCGCGCCCGCGAGCTCGACGAGGGCGACGTCGATCGCGTCCAGGCGGGGCGTGATCGCCCAGAGCGGGGTGATCGCGCCGGCCGGCAACCGCCCGGCGAGCCCGGAGGCCTCGACGAGCGCGGGGATCCCGAGCAGCTCCCCCCGCGCGACCTGGACGGCGGCGGCATCGGCGCGGATCCGCCCGGCGAGGGCCCTCAGGTCATCGGGATCCACGGCGACGATGCCGCCGTGCGTGATCTCCACCTCCTCGGCCACGCCGTCACCCCGCCCTCAGCCCGGCCTCGAGCGATGCGAGCTGGTCGAGCACGCCCACGAGCTCTCCCTGCTGCTCGGCGCACCGCTCGAGGAGCCTGTCGATCGCGCGTGCCCGCCACCCGCAGTCGGCGGCCAGCGCACGCAGGTCGGCGAGTGCGCGGTCCAGCCGCTCCCGGGCGCTGTCGCAGCGCCCGAGGGCGTCGGCCAGCAGCCAGGTGCCTTCGGTGGTGAGCGGTGCGACGGCGAGCATGGCACCCATCCTGCGGATCCGGACGGCACCGCGGGAGGAGCCGGGCGCAACCCGTGCACGGCCGGCGCCCGGCCCGGACTGTGCAGGACGATCCGGGTGCCTCCCGGAACCAGGCTCCGACCGCCCCGGACGGGGCCGCGAGGGGCGGATCCGGCACTCGGCGGGACTCCCCTGTGCGGCACAATGGAGCCATGACCGAGTCGGATCCGTTCCACGTGATCTTCGTGTGCACGGGCAACATCTGCCGGTCCCCCATGGCGGAGGTCGTCTTCCGCGACATCGCGGCGAAGCAGGGGCTCGGCGACCGCATCCTCTCGACCAGCGCCGGCACCGGCGACTGGCACGTGGGCGAGCAGGCCGACCGTCGCACGATCGAGGCGCTCGCGCGCCGCGGCTACGACGGATCCCACCACCGCGCGCGGCAGTTCACCTACGACTCCTTCGCCGAGAACGACCTCGTCGTCGCACTGGACCGCACGCATGAGCGGGTTCTGCGGCAGTGGGCGCGCGACGAGTCCGAGGAGGGCAAGGTCACCCTGCTGCTCTCCTTCGCGCATCACGACGCCGCCTTCGAGCAGCACGGCTCCCTCGACGTGCCCGACCCCTACTACGCCGACACCCAGATGTTCGATGAGGTGCTCGGTATGATCGAGAGCGCGAGCCACGGCCTGTTCCGCCAGCTCGAGCCCGCCATCCGACCGCCGCGCCCCTGACGTCCCCTCGCCGGTGACGGCATCGCGTCCCGGATCCACGACACTTCCGGAGGACAGCCCGTGACCGCCCCGCTCCCCGTCCAGCCCCTGAGCCCGCTCGACGGACGCTACCGCGCCGCGGTCGCCCCGCTCGCCGACTACCTGTCCGAGGCGGGCCTCAACCGCGCCCGCGTCGAGGTCGAGGTGGAGTGGCTGATCGCCCTCACCGACCGCTCGCTGTTCGGCACCGCGCCGCTCAACGAGGCCGACACGGAGCGCCTGCGCGGCCTGTACCGCGACTTCGGCCAGGCCGAGATCGATTGGCTGGCGGAGAAGGAGGCGGTGACCCGCCACGACGTCAAGGCCGTGGAGTACCTCGTCCGCGACCGCCTGTCGGCGCTCGGCCTCGACGCGATCGCCGAGCTCACGCACTTCGCCTGCACGAGCGAGGACATCAACTCCGCCTCGTACGCGCTGACCGTCAAGCGCGCGGTCGAGCGGGTGTGGCTGCCGGCGCTGCAGGACGTCATCGCGAAGCTGCGCGAGCTCGCCCACGAGCACGCCGACGCCGCGATGCTGTCCCGCACCCACGGCCAGCCGGCGACCCCGTCGACCATGGGCAAGGAGCTCGCGGTGTTCGCGTGGCGCCTGGAGCGGGTCGTGAAGCGGATCGAGGGATCCGAGTACCTGGCCAAGTTCTCCGGCGCGACCGGCACCTGGTCGGCGCACCTCGCGGCAGAGCCCGAGGCCGACTGGCCGATGATCGCCCGCGAGTACATCGAGGGCATGGGGATCGACTTCAACATCCTCACCACGCAGATCGAGTCGCACGACTGGCAGGTCGAGCTGTACGACCTCGTGCGCCACGCGGGCGGGATCCTGCACAACCTCGCCACCGACATCTGGACGTACATCTCGCTGGGCTACTTCGCGCAGATCCCCGTCGCCGGCGCGACCGGATCCTCGACCATGCCGCACAAGATCAACCCGATCCGCTTCGAGAACGCCGAGGCGAACCTGGAGCTGTCGGGCGCGCTGTTCGGATCGCTGTCGCAGACCCTGGTCACCAGCCGGATGCAGCGCGACCTCACCGACTCCACCACGCAGCGCAACATCGGCGTCGCGTTCGGGCACTCGCTGCTCGCACTCGACAACCTGCGCCGCGGCCTGAACGAGATCTCGCTGTCCCGCGACGTGCTGCTCGAGGACCTCGACCACAACTGGGAGGTGCTCGGCGAGGCCATCCAGACGGTGATCCGCGCGGAGGTCGTGGCCGGCCGCTCGACGATCCAGGATCCGTACGCGCTGCTCAAGGAGCTCACGCGCGGTCACCGCGTGGGCGCCGCGGAGCTCGCCGAGTTCGTGCAGGGACTGGAGATCGGCGACGAGGCCAGGCAGCGGCTGCTCGCGCTCACGCCCGCGACGTACATCGGTCTCGCCGAGACGCTCGCGAAGTAGGCGCCCCTCCGTGCACAGTGCCGAACTGGCGGCGACCACTCTGCCGCTCACGCGGTTCCGCGACGGCTACGCGATCGACGAGGTCGACGCGCTCCTCGCGGAGTGCGTGACCGCCCTGCCCACGTCGGTCGCCGCCCTGGCGTGACCCGTTCTCAGGACGGATTCAGCGATTTCGCGGATCCAGCCGCGGCATCACGCGGTTCCGGGGAATCCATCCTGAGAACGGGACGGTCGGCCCCCGGCTCGGGACGGCGCACCGCGCAACGGTGACCGCCGTCCCCGGTGCTCAGGCCTCGGCGGGCACCGCGGCGGGCGCGCCGGAGTATTCGCCGGCACGGTCGCGCGGCATCGCCAGCACGGCCGCCAGCACGAGCGCCGCGGTCACCGCCGCCGCGACGAACACCCACGTCGACGCGCTCACGACGGTCGCCGGGTCGCCGGATCCGCCGCCGCGCGCCATCACGGCGTTCGAGATCGCGCCGAACACGGCGACGCCGACGGCGCTCCCGGCCGACCGCGCGAAGGTGTTCATGCCGGTCACCGCGCCGCGCTCGCCCCAGCCGACCGACGCCTGCGCCACGATGAGCGTCGGCGCAGCCGTCCAGCCGAGGCCGAACCCGATGACGAAGGCGACCGCCGCCAGCGAGTACGCGTTGGGGTACGGACCGACCAGCGCCAGGCCGATCGCGCCGACGGTCGCGATGATCGCCCCGATCATCGCCGTGAACCGGAACCCGTGCCGCAGGTACAGCCGTCCGGCGTTGGCCGCGGACAGCGGCCAACCCAGCGTCATCGCGGCCACGGCGAGGCCGGACAGCAGCGGGACGACGCCGATCGACCCCTCCAGGTAGGCCGGGGCGAAGCTCGTCACGCCGGTCAGCAGCGCGCCGATCGCGAACGACGCGAGCGTCGTGGTGAGGATCAGCCGGCGCGTGATGAGGCGCAGGTCGATGATCGGCTCGGCCGCCCGACGCTCGACCAGCGCGAAGACGGCGAGCGCCACCGCCCCACCGAAGAAGCAGATCAGACTCGGCGCCGACAGCCACGCCCAGGCGTTGCCGCCCTCCAGCACCCCGAGGATGATGCCGGTCAGGCCGAGCGTGAGCAGCGCGGCCCCGACGTAGTCGATACGATGCCGGCGCCGCTCGGCCTGCTCGTGGAAGTGCCGCAGCAGCATCCACGCCGCGATCAGGCACAGCGGCACGTTGATGAGGAAGATCAGCCGCCACACGTCGAACTGCGCGAACAGGCCACCCAGGGCGGGGCCGACGACGGAGGCGATCGCCCAGACGCTCGCGATGTAGCCCTGCACGATCGCCCGCTCGGACACCGTGTAGATGTCGCCGACGATGGTCATCGCCATGGGTCCCACGGCGCCCGCGCCGAGACCCTGCACGAGCCGGAACAGGATGAGCGAGCTCATGCTCCAGGCCAGGCCGCAGAGGATCGAGCCGACCAGGAACAGCGCGATCCCGAACAGGATGATGGGCCGGCGCCCCATGGTGTCGGCGAGCTTCGAGTAGATCGGCACGCTCACCGCCTGCGCGAGCAGGTACACCGAGAACAGCCAGGGGAACTGCCGATAGCTGCCGAGATCGTGCACCACGCTCGGCACGGCGGTCGCGAGGATCGTGGCGTCCATCGCGATGAGGCCGGTGGCCAGCATCAGCGAGAGCAGCACGGGTCCGCGCGCGGAACGGAACCCCACGGAGGCGCGATCGATCGTCAAGCTCACCTCCGGGTCAAGGCCGGACCGACCGCGGGTATTCCCGTCGGCCTACGCCGTCGGCGCGTCGCCCTCTGCGGATCCGGCCGCGTCGGCGGCGTCCGTCGTGCCGTTCGCCGCGCCATCCGGGCTGGCGGCGCCGTCCTCGACCTTGTCGTACAGGACGGGACGGTCGCGCGGCTTGGTGAAGTCGGCGGGGTCGACCGCGAGGATCAGGATCGACAGGATCAGCAGCGCGGCGATGAAGATGCCGCCCGTGACGATGAAGGCGAGGTTCCACGGCGGGACGCCGGCATACGTGCCGTTCTCGACCATGCGCATCACCTTGTCGGTGAACGCGCCGGTCGCGATGAGGGTGACCGTTCCCGCGAAGATGCCGCACAGCAGCGACAGCCCGATCAGCTGCAACGGCCGGAACAGATCCCTGCGCCTGGTCTTCTCGGTCATGCGGATCCTTCGTTCTCGGCCGACGCCGTCTCGGCGGCGGTGATGTCGGCACCCGCGTCGATGGGGGTGCGGGAGCGCGGGCTGAGCCCCGCGATGCCCAGGAACACCGCGACGACCGCGGCGTAGGCGCCGAAGATCCCCACGGCGAGGGTGATGCCGGTCAGGGTGAACGACCCGGCCTCCTCGATCGAGTAGCGCAGCGCGTAGGTCGTGGGGACGCAGAGCAGCCCGACCGCGAGCGCGAGCCCCAGCGCACCGATGAGGATCGCGTCGCGCGCACCGTCCGCGACGACCGCCGGAACGGATCCGTCGCGCGCGAGCCGACGGGCGCGGATCCCGGCGAGCAGCTCGATGAGGCCGGTCAGGGCACCCCAGGCGATCACCACCACGAAGAACAGCGGCGTGGAGCGCCACGCCGGCACCCCGCTGGCCATGCCGGTGAGGATCGAGACCACGGCGAGCAGCACGAACGGCCAGCGCCAGCCCTCAGGGGCGACCAGCCAGGCCGTGAGCATGTGGATGAGCGCGGTGACGAGGACGAAGCCGCTGAACACCGAGAGCCCGACGTTGGCTGAGTGGTCCGCGGAGAACGTGATCATGAGGGCCGCGACGGCGGCGAAGGCGGCGCGCGCGAGCTGCACGTGACGCAACGTGAACGTACGTGTGGCTGACATGACGGATCCTCGGGTCCTGTGCTTCGAGCGAGCCCCGGCGACGGCACGGCGGGCTCGGGCCGCCACGACATGCGGGCGGACACTGCCAGTCTACGCGCGGGATCCTAAGCGCCGGCTTGGGGCGCCTGCTCGCGCTC
>JAFDWP010000262.1 GCA_018268435.1 Actinomycetota bacterium | reverse complement strand
GCATGCAGGATCTCATCGGAGTAGGCGTTGCCGATCCCGCCGATCACCGACTGATCGCGCAGCAGGCCCTTGATCTGGGTGCGCCGGCCGGCGAGGAGCGCGGCGAACGCCGTGCGTGTGAACGACGCATCCAGGGGATCCGGTCCGAGCCGGGCGATCCCCGGCACGTCGGACGGGTCGCGGACCACGGAGACCGCGAGCGACTTCTTCGTGCCCGCCTCGGTGAGATCGAACCCGCTGCCGTCGTCGAAGGCGATCCGCAGCGCGATGGGCGACTTCCCGGGGCGGATCAGCGTGGGCGGCAGGGCATCGTACCAGCGCAGCCAGCCCGCCTTGGCGAGGTGGAACACCAGATGCAGCCGGGGCTCCGCCTCGCTCCGCAGCGTGAGGTCCAGGAACTTGCCGCGTCTGATCGCGGCACGCACCGTGGACCCGGGCAGCGCCGTGATGGGCGGGTCGTAGGTCTTGAGCGCGGAGATCGCCGACACCGACGCACGCGTGATCGTGAGCCCGACGGCGCGCTCGCTGAGGAAGTCGACCAGGCCCTGCACCTCTGGCATCTCCGGCATGGGTTCATCCTGCCACCGGCGCCCGACGCACGGGCGGGTCGCGCACCGCTGAGCGCCGGGGCGGCCGGGGCTCAGACCCGGCGGAGCAGGCCGACCCGGTCGTACACGTCGGCGAGGGTCTTGTCGGCGACCTCGTCCGCGCGGGCGGCGTTGGCGGCGAGGATCCGGTCCAGCTCGGCGGGATCCGAGAGCAGCTCGTTCGCCCGGTCGCGCACCGGCCCGAACTCGTCCACCACGACCTCGGCGAGCCCCTTCTTGAAGTCGCCGTAGCCGCGTCCCGCGTACTCGTCCTCGATGGCCGCGACCTGACGTCCGGTGAGCGCCGCATAGATCGTCAGCAGGTTCGAGACACCGGGCTTGTTCTCCCGGTCGTAGCGGACGGATCCCTCGTTGTCGGTCACGGCGCGCATGATCTTCTTCGCCGACTTCGCCGGGTCGTCCAGCAGCCACAGCACGCCGGCGTCGGTCTCGGCCGACTTCGACATCTTCGCGGTTGGGTTCTGCAGATCGTAGATGCGCGCTGTGTCCTTCTGGATCACCGGGATCGGCACCACGAAGGTCTCGCCGAAGCGAGAGTTGAAGCGCTCGGCGAGGTCGCGGGTCAGCTCGACGTGCTGCTTCTGGTCGTCGCCCACCGGCACCACGTCGGTCTGGTACAGCAGGATGTCGGCGGCCATCAGCACCGGGTAGGTGAACAGGCCCACCGAGGTCGCATCCGCACCGAAGCGCGACGACTTGTCCTTGAACTGCGTCATCCGCCCGGCCTCGCCGAAGCCGGTGATGGTCGAGAGGATCCAGGCGAGCTCGGCGTGCGCGCGCACGTGCGACTGCACGTACAGCGTGGACTGCGAGGGCTCGATGCCCGCGGCGATGTACTGGGCCGCGGTGCGCCGGGTCTTCTCGCGCAGCTCGGCGGGATCCTGCGCCACGGTGATCGCGTGCAGGTCGACGACGGAGAAGAACGCGTCGTAGGAGTTCTGCAGATCCCGCCACTGCAGCAGCGCTCCGATGTAGTTGCCGGCCTGGAGGGAGTCGGCGGAGGGCTGCATTCCGGAGTAGAGGCGGGGTCTCGTCACGGATCAATCCTACGGGGAGCGCCGGATGCGGCCGTGCGCGGCCGGATCCGGCGGGCGCGACGGGATGTCAGTACGTGTAATCGACGATCACGGGGGTGTGGTCGCTCCAGCGCTCCGCGTAGGAGGCGGCCCGGGCGACGCGGTAGCCGGTCGCGCGGGCGGCCAGCGGCGCGGTGGCGAGGTGGTAGTCGATCCGCCAGCCGGAGTCGTTGTCGAAGGCCTGGCCGCGCATGGTCCACCAGGTGTACGGGCCATCGACCTCGCCGTGCGCCGCCCGGCCCACGTCGACCCAGCCGAGACCCGGACCGGTGGATCCGTCGACACCGGCGACCTGCTCGCCCGCCGGCCCCAGGAACCGGTCGAAGTACGCGCGCTCGCGGGGCAGGAAGCCCGCCTTGGTGCGGTTGCCCTTCCAGTTGCGGATGTCGAGCTCGCGGTGCCCGACGTTCAGGTCGCCCGTCACGAGCGCGAGCGCGCCGTCGGCGCCGAGCTCACCCATGCGCGCGGTCATCGCGTCGAGGAACTTCCACTTCTCGTCCTGCTTGGGGGTGTCGGCCTCGCCGCTGTGCACGTAGGCGCTGACGACCGTGAGCGGCACGCCGCCGAGCGCGAAGTCGGCCTCCAGCCAGCGCCCCTTGGAGTCGAAGTCCTCAGGGCCGAGCGCGGTGCGCGCGGCGAGTGCGGGCTCGCGGCTCAGCACGGCGACGCCGGCGCGCCCCTTCGCGGTGGCCTCGTCGTGCAGGATCGCCCAGCCGGGGAACGCGGCCTCGAGGTGCTCGTCCTGGGCGCGCACCTCCTGCAGTGTCAGGATGTCGACGTCGGCGTCGTCGAGCCAGCCGTGCATGCCGTTGCGGACCGCGGCGCGGATCCCGTTGACGTTGACCGTGGCGATACGCAGATGGGGCATGCCCCCAGCCTAACGAGCGCCCCGGACATCCCCGGTCGGCCCGGCACCGCCGCCGGAGGCGTCCGAATGCAGAGGATCGCCGCGGCGCGGTCCCTCCAGCAGCAGCCCGAGCAGCCCCTCCTCCTCGCCCGGGGGAGCGGCCGCGGCCTCGTCGGCGAGCGCGTCGCCCCACTCCTCGCGCGCCTCGCGCATGGCCCGCGCGGTCGCGCGGCGGCGCCACCACGGGGCGGCGTCGTGCTCCTGCTCGGCGCGGCGCAGGCGCACCTCGGCGGCCAGCACGAGCGCCGCGAGCTCCGCGCGCCGGGCGGCGTCCTCATCGACCTCCTGCAGCGGCTGGTCCCGGTCCTCCGCGGTGAGTGCGATCCATGCGGCGGCCACGAGGATCACGACCGCGACCCAGCGGCACCACAGCAGCATGGCCACGATCACGGCGAAGGTCGCCAGCAGCGGATTGCCCGGCGTGTGCGCGAGCAGCAGGCCGGCGCCGAGCTGCAGCACGACGACCGCGCCCCCGCCGAGCAGGGCGCCGGGCACGATCGTGCGCCACGCGAGCCTCGTGCCCGTGAGGAAGCGCACCAGCAGGGCGATCGCCGCGGAGTCGATCGCGAACATCACCACGATCGACCCGGCCCGGGTGAGCACGTCGAATGCCGTCGCGCCCAGCTCCCAGCCGAAGAGGTCGAGCACCTGCCGGAGTGCCCAGACGCCGGCGTAGCCCAGCACGGATCCGACGAGCAGCGCCAGGCCGAACAGGATCCCGGCGATGCCGTCGCGCAGCTTCAGCAGCACGAAGCTGCGGCTGTCGTAGGGCAGGCCGAAGGTGTCGCGCACGGCCCGCCGGGTGAAGGTCACCGCGGTGATCCCGGTCCACGCGACCACGACGCCCGCGACGATGCCCGTGATGCTCAGCACGCTGCCGGCGTCGGCGACCAGTGACTGCACGTCGTCGGGATGCACCAGGCCGTTCTCGCTGACGATGCCCGGGATGTAGCCGTTCGCGATCGCGATCAGCAGCGTGACGGCCTGCTCGCTGCCGCCGAGCCAGAGACCGGCCGTGGCGAACATGACGTACAGCAGGCCGAACACCGCGAACAGGCCCTGATAGCTCATGCCCGCCGAGAGCAGGAAGCCGTTGCGCTGCAGGAACCGCCGCCACACCCGGACCGGGAAGGCCTGCATGGTGCGGCGCGTGATCGCCGCGGCGCGCTCGATCGGCGCTTCGAGTCGCGCCCTCAGCTCCGATTCGGACTCCGCCACGCCTTCACCCTAGCGAGCCGCGGAGAAAGCGAGGAGGCGCAACCCGCACGGGATGGCGCCTCCTCGGAGAGCGCGACTCAGGGACGTCCGCGCAGGACCGCCTGCTTGACCTCGGCGATCGCCTTGGTGACCTCGATGCCGCGGGGGCAGGCCTCGGTGCAGTTGAAGGTCGTGCGGCAGCGCCACACGCCCTCCTTGTCGTTGAGGATGTCCAGACGCACATCGGCGGCGTCGTCGCGGGAGTCGAAGATGAAGCGGTGCGCGTTCACGATCGCGGCGGGGCCGAAGTACTGCCCGTCGGTCCAGAACACGGGGCAGGAGGAGGTGCACGCCGCGCAGAGGATGCACTTGGTGGTGTCGTCGAAGCGCTCGCGCTGCACGACGGACTGCACGCGCTCCTTGCCCTTCTCCGGCTCGCTCGTCGAGAGCAGGAACGGCTTCACCTCGCGGTACGCGGCGAAGAACGGATCCATGTCGACGACGAGGTCCTTCTCCAGCGGCAGACCCTTGATCGCCTCGACGTAGATCGGCTTGGAGATGTCCAGGTCCTTGATCAGCGTCTTGCAAGCGAGGCGGTTGCGGCCGTTGATGCGCATCGCGTCGGATCCGCACACGCCGTGCGCGCAGGAGCGGCGGAACGTGAGCGACCCGTCGACCTCCCACTTGATCTTGTGCAGCGCGTCCAGGACGCGGTCGGTCGCATACAGCTCGACGTCGTAGTCGACCCAGTGCGGCTCGCTGTCCACCTCGGGGTCGAAACGACGGATGTTGAACGTGACCAGGAACGACTGCACACCGCTGTCCTCGGCGGCATGCAGGTCCGCGACGGCGTCCGGATCGACAAGAGCGGTCGACATCAGTACTTCCTCTCCATCGGCGGGTAGTTCAACTCGCCCTGCTCGTTGGTCGTGAAGACGACAGGCTTCCAGTCCAGCCGGATGTGGTCGCTCGGCGTCGACGAATGCGGGTCCCCGGTCAGGTAGGCCATGGTGTGCTTCATGTAGTTCTCGTCGTCGCGGTTCGGGAAGTCGTCGCGCATGTGACCGCCGCGGCTCTCCTCACGGTTCTGCGCGGCGTAGACGACCACCTCGGCGATGTCGAGCAGGAAGCCGAGTTCGACGGCCTCGAGCAGGTCGGTGTTGAAGCGCTGCCCCTTGTCGTCGACGTGCACGTTCTTGTAGCGCTCACGGAGCTCGGCGATCACGCCCAGCACGTGCTGCAGCGACTCGTGCGTGCGGAACACCTGGGCGCCCCGGTCCATCTCCTCCTGCAGCTTCTTGCGCAGCACGGCGATGCGCTCGGTGCCGGCGTTGTTGCGCAGGCCCTCGAGCATCTCCTTGACGGCGGTCTCCGGCGCCTCGGGGAGGGGCAGGAACTCGGCGGTCTTGACGTACTCGACCGCGTTGCGGCCGGACCGCTTGCCGAACACGTTGATGTCCAGCAGCGAGTTGGTGCCCAGGCGATTGGCGCCGTGCACCGACACGCAGGCGCACTCGCCCGCGGCGTACAGGCCGGGCACGATGGTGTCGTTGGTGGCGAGGACCTCGCCGCTGTTGTTGGTGGGGATGCCGCCCATCGCGTAGTGCGCGGTCGGCATCACCGGCACGGGCTCGACCACCGGGTCGACGCCCAGGTAGGTGCGCGCGAACTCCGTGATGTCGGGGAGCTTGGTCTCCAGCACCTCGGCCCCGAGGTGCGTGCAGTCCAGCAGCACGTAGTCCTTGTGCGGACCCGCGCCACGGCCCTCCGCGACCTCCTGCACCATGCAGCGCGCGACGATGTCACGCGGGGCGAGGTCCTTGATGGTGGGGGCGTAGCGCTCCATGAACCGCTCGCCGGAGGCGTTGCGCAGGATCGCGCCCTCGCCGCGGGCGCCCTCGGTCAGCAGGATCCCGAGGCCGGCGAGGCCGGTCGGGTGGAACTGGAAGAACTCCAGGTCCTCCAGCGGCAGTCCCTTGCGCCACACGATGCCGACGCCGTCGCCCGTGAGCGTGTGCGCGTTGGACGTGGTCTTGAAGATCTTGCCGAAGCCGCCGGTCGCGAAGATCACGGCCTTGGCGTGGAACACGTGCAGCTCGCCGGTGGCCAGGTCGTAGGCGACCACGCCCGCGATCCCGGTCTTGCCCGCCTCGTCCTTCACCGTGATCAGGTCGAGCACGTAGAACTCGTTGAAGAAGTTGATGCCGAGCTTGACGCAGTTCTGGAACAGCGTCTGCAGGATCATGTGACCGGTGCGGTCGGCTGCGTAGCAGGCGCGGCGCACGGGCGTCTTGCCGTGCTCCGCCGTGTGCCCGCCGAAGCGGCGCTGGTCGATCTTGCCCTCGGGCGTGCGGTTGAACGGCAGGCCCATGTTCTCGAGGTCGATGACCGCGTCGATGGCCTCCTTGGCGAGGATCTCCGCGGCGTCCTGGTCGACGAGGTAGTCGCCGCCCTTGACCGTGTCGAAGGTGTGCCACTCCCAGCTGTCCTCCTCGACGTTCGCGAGCGCGGCGGCCATGCCGCCCTGCGCCGCGCCCGTGTGCGAGCGGGTGGGGTACAGCTTCGAGATCACCGCGGTCTTCGCGCCGGGGCCGGCCTCGATGGCCGCGCGCATCCCGGCGCCGCCGGCGCCGACGATCACGATGTCGAACTGATGGTGGTGCACGCCGTTCTTGACGACGGAATCCTGGGTCTCAGTGGTCACTGGAATCTGCCCTGTTCTCTGTTGTCTCTCGCCGCTGATCGCTCGGATCCGCCGCTTACTTGCCCAGCGCCTTGCAGGTGTCCCACATGGCGCCGCTCTCGAACACGCCGTTGCAGGGGTCGAAGGTGAACACGACCAGGGTGCCGAGCACGATCAGCAGCGCGGCCGCGAGGCCGAGCACGACCAGCAGCGTCTTGCGCACGCCCGCGTGGCCGACGTAGTCGTTGACGACGGTGCGCATGCCGTTGGCGCCGTGGATGAGCGCCAGCCACAGCATCAGCACGTCCCACCACTGCCAGAACGGTGTGGCGTACTTGCCGGCGACGAACGCGAAGTCCAGCGCGTGGATGCCCTCGCCCAGCATGAGGTTCACGAAGAGGTGGCCGAAGATCAGCACGACGAGCACGACGCCCGAGACGCGCATGTAGATCCAGCCCCACTTCTCGAGGTTCACGCCCCTGTTGCGGCGCGGAGCGGCGAGATGCTCGGTGGTGAAGACGTCGGCGGCCATCAGCTCGCACCTCCCACGTGAGAGAACACGTTGATCAGGTGGCGCGGCACGAAGCCGGCCAGCAGCACCAGCCACAGGCCGATCACGATCCAGAACATCTGCTTCTGGTACTGCGCGCCCTTCGACCACACGTCGACGAGGATGATCCGCAGTCCGTTCAGCGCATGGAACACGATCGCGGCGACGAGGACGGTCTCGCCGATGCCCATGATCGGGTTCTTGTACGTGCCGAGGACGGCGTCGTACGCCTCCGGCGAGACCCGGATGAGCGACGTGTCGAGCACGTGCACCAGGAGGAAGAAGAAGATGGCGATTCCGGTGATGCGATGCAGAACCCACGACCACATGCCTTCGCGGCCCCGGTAGAGGGTGCCGCGCGGCGTCTTGGACGTGGTTTCCGCAATCGAAGGTGTCAAGCGCGTGCTTGCGGACACAGTCGTCCTCCCTGATCGATAGCGAAGGATCGCGGCGCGCAGGCGTCCGATCCCCCTCATCCTATTCCTGTCAGCTCGCTGAGAGTGACGAAGGGCACCCTTAGCTCGATGCGCGTCCGCGATCGCGACCATGCACGATCGCGATCCATACCGCGCGGACGGCGCTCCACGGGATCCTCGGACGGCCCCCGATACCCTGGTGCACATGCGCGAGCCGATCCCCGACTTCTACGCCGTCATCCCCGCCGGAGGCATCGGGAGCAGGCTGTGGCCGCTGTCCCGTGCCGATGCGCCGAAGTTCCTGCACGACCTGACCGGCTCCGGGCAGTCGCTGCTGCGCGACACCTGGGATCGGATCGAGCCGCTGGCCGGTCACGACCGGATCGCCGTCGTGACCGGGCGCGCGCATCGCGCCGCCGTCGAGGGCCAGCTGCCCGGCATCCCCGACCGGAACGTGTTCCTGGAGTCGGAGCCGCGCGAGTCGGCGGCCGCGATCGGGCTCGCCGCGGCCATCCTGCACCGCCGCGAGCCCGATGTGATCATCGGATCCTTCAGTGCCGACCACGTGATCCGCAGCACGCGCAAGTTCGAGTTCGCCGTGCGCGACGCCGTGGAGGTCGCCCGCAAGGGGTACATCGTCACGATCGGCATCACGCCGACGGAGCCCGCCGTCGGCTTCGGCTACATCAAGCAGGGCGAAGAGCTCGACGTGGACACGGTGCGGGAGGCCTCTCTCGTCGAGCGCTTCGTGGAGAAGCCCGATCTGGCGACCGCGAAGACCTACTACGACGACCGCACCTACCTGTGGAACGCGGGCATGTTCATCAGCCGCGCCGACGTGCTGCTGGCGGAGCTGGAGCGGCATCAGCCGGCGTTGCATGCGGGTCTGCTCGAGCTGGCCGAGGCCTGGGACGACCGCGAGCGCCGCGGCCCGGTCGTCGACCGGGTCTGGCCCGCGCTGCCGAAGATCGCGATCGATTACGCCGTCGCCGAGCCGGCGGCGGAGGGCGGCCGGCTCGCCGTCGTGCCGGGTCACTTCGACTGGGACGACGTGGGGGACTTCGCCTCGCTCACCAAGCTGATCCTGAACGGGCGCAAGAACGACCTCGCCGTGCTGGGCCCCTCCGCGCGGGTGCTCTCGGACGCGGCGAGCGGGATCCTGGTCAGTCAGACCTCGCGGGTGATCAGCCTGGTCGGCGTGCAGGACATCGTCGTCGTCGATACGCCGGACGCCCTGCTGGTGACGACCATCGAGCACGCGCAGCGGGTGAAGGGCGTCGTGGAGTCGCTCAAGCTCAACGGTCGCGGCGACGTGCTCTGACCGCCGGATGGCCCACACCTGAGCAGAGTCCTGCACGAAAGCGGACACGCCCGGAAGGGATCTGCTCATCTGAGCATGAGCGAGCACATGTGATCTCAGGTTTGTAACCATTGACTTCAGCGACAGGGACGAGGATGCCCGATCTTCGTCATAGTCGGTAACTTTCAAGTGACCCGCGATGGCCGCGGGCTCGTTTTCTGGAGGCCCGAGTGACCATCACCCTCACCAAGAAGCTGATCGGCGCGACCGTCGCGGCCGGCGTCATCGTCGCCCTCGCGGGTTGCGGTTCCGCGCCTGCCCCGGCGAGTTCGACCGCGGCCAAGCCCGCCAACGCCGATTTCAAGCCCTGCCTCGTCTCCGACAGCGGCGGGTTCAACGACAAGTCGTTCAACGAGTCCGCCAAGATCGGCATGGACAAGGCCGCCAAGACGCTGGGCGTCAAGGCCCTCGAGGTCGAGTCGAAGTCGGACAACGACTACAAGAGCAACATCGACTCGCTCGTCTCCGGCAAGTGCACGCTGATCATCGGCGTCGGCTTCAAGCTCGACGCGGCGATCGCCGACGCGGCCATCGCCAACCCGAAGCTCAACTTCGGCATCATCGACTCGCTGGCCGACAAGAACGGCGACGGCAAGCCGGACGCGCCGAACATCAAGCCCATCCTCTTCGACACCGCTCAGGCGGCGTACCTCGGCGGCTACGCCGCGGCGGCCTGGTCGGCGCAGGAAGGCGCCAACAAGGTCGGCACCTTCGGCGGCATGAAGATCCCGCCCGTGACCATCTTCATGGACGGCTTCGTCGACGGCGTCAAGAAGTACGACGAGGACAAGGGCGCGAACGTCACCTCGGTCGGCTGGGACAAGGCCGCGCAGGACGGCTCGTTCACCGGCGCCTTCGCCGCGAACGACACCGCCAAGCAGACCGCGAACTCGATCCTCGGTCAGGGCGTCGACGTGATCTTCCCCGTCGGCGGTCCGATCTACCTCTCGGCCAGCGCCGCGATCAAGGACAGCGGCAAGAAGACGGTCATGCTCGGCGTGGACTCCGACCTCGCCGTCGCCGACCCGTCGGTCGCCGACCAGATCCTGGTGTCGGTCATGAAGCGCATCGACGACGCGGTCAACACGACGGTCCTCGACGCCGCCAAGGGCAGCTTCGACCCGACCCCGTACGTCGGCACGCTGGAGAACAACGGCGTCGGCCTGTCCTCGTTCCACGACTTCGAGAGCAAGCTCCCGAAGGGCCTCACGGACGAGCTGAAGGCGCTGCAGGACAAGATCATCAAGGGTGACATCAAGGTCGAGTCGGCCGCCACCCCGAAGTAATCCCCTCTGACGCGGGGCGCTCCGATCCCGTCATCGTGGCCGTGAGGCGCGATGACGGGATCCGGCGCCCCGCGCTCTTCTTGAGTCACCCCTTCCCGGATAGGGTCACAGTTATGAAGCTCGAGCTCCGCGGCATCACCAAACGCTTCGGATCCCTGGTCGCGAACGATCACATCGACGTGGTCGTCGAACCCGGTGAGATCCATGCCCTGCTGGGCGAGAACGGGGCCGGCAAGTCGACCCTGATGAACGTGCTCTACGGCCTGTACCAGGCGGACGAGGGCGAGATCCTGCTCGACGGCGTGCCGCAGCACTTCCGCGGCCCCGGCGATGCGATGGCCGCAGGCATCGGCATGGTGCACCAGCACTTCATGCTCATCCCGGTGTTCACCGTCGCGGAGAACGTCATGCTCGGCCACGAGCAGTCCAAGGCCTTCGGCGTGCTCGACATCGCCGCCGCCCGTGAGCACGTGCGTCAGGTCGCCTCCCGGTTCGGGTTCGAGGTCGACCCCGACGCGATCGTGGGCGACCTGCCGGTCGGCGTGCAGCAGCGCGTGGAGATCATCAAGGCGCTGAGCCGGGACGCGAAGGTGCTCGTGTTCGACGAGCCCACCGCGGTGCTCACCCCGCAGGAGACCGACGAGCTCATGGAGATCATGAAGCAGCTGCGCGACGAGGGCACGGCGATCGTGTTCATCACGCACAAGCTGCGCGAGGTGCGCGCGATCGCGGACAAGATCACCGTGATCCGGCTCGGCAAGGTGGTCGGCGAGGCGGATCCGAAGTCCTCGAACACCGAGCTCGCCTCGATGATGGTCGGCCGCGCGGTCGAGCTGACCGTGCACAAGGACCCGCCGAAGATCGGCGAGGGCGGGCTGCGCGTCGAGGGCCTGCGCGTGATCGCGCCCGACGGCGTCGTGGTCGTCGACGACATCAGCTTCGAGGTGCGCCCGGGCGAGGTGCTCGCCGTGGCCGGCGTGCAGGGCAACGGGCAGACTGAGCTGGCCGAGGCGATCATGGGGCTCGGCTCCCGCACCACCGGCTCGATCTCGCTGAACGGCGTCGAGCTGATCGGCCGCAACGTGCACCAGGTGCTCGAGGCCGGGGTCGGCTTCGTCCCGGAGGACCGCAACGAGGACGGCCTGGTCGGCGGCTTCTCTGTGGCGGAGAACCTCATCCTGGACCGCTCCGACGACCCCGCCTTCACACGCTTCGGGACGATCATGGGCGGCGTGCTCGACACGTTCGCGAGGGAGCGGATCACCGAGTTCGACATCCGCACCCAGGGACCGGGCCAGCCGGCCGGATCCCTCTCCGGCGGCAACCAGCAGAAGGTCGTGATCGCGCGCGAGCTGACCCGCGAGCTGAAGCTGCTGCTCGCATCGCAGCCCACCCGCGGCGTGGACGTGGGATCCATCGAGTTCATCCACAAGCGCATCGTCGCGACGCGCGACTCCGGCATCCCGGTGATCGTGGTCTCGACCGAGCTGGACGAGGTCACCGCGCTCGCCGACCGCATCGCGGTCATGTATCGCGGCCGCATCGTCGGGATCGTGCCGGGGGACACGCCGCGCGACGTGCTCGGTCTGATGATGGCCGGCGAGAACCCCACGGAGGCAGCCGCATGAGCACCGCGACCGAACCTCAGGCGCCTGCGCCGGAGCCGCCCATGACGCGCAACATCCAGGAGGTCCCGGTGTCGAACCGGGTGCTCCGGGAGATCCTGCGCGGGAGCGCCGTGACCACCGTGCTGGCGATCGTGCTCGCGCTGGTCGTGGGCGGCGTGCTCATCGCCGTGACCAACCCCGATGTGCAGACGGCGGCGGGGTACTTCTTCGCCCGGCCCACGGACATGCTGGGAGCCGCGTGGACCGCCGTGATCGGCGCCTACTCCGCGCTGTTCAACGGATCGATCATCGACTTCACCGCGCCGGACTTCTGGTCGGCGGTCAAGCCGCTGGGCAACACGATCGGCTTCGCGGTGCCGCTCATCGCCGCCGGTCTCGGCATCGCCGTCGCGTTCCGCGTGGGCCTGTTCAACATCGGCGCGCGCGGGCAGATGCTCATCGCCTGTGCGGCGGCGGCGCTGTTCACCTTCCAGCTGAACCTGCCGGCGATCATCCAGATCCCGCTCACCCTCATCGTCGGCATCATCGCCGGTGCGCTCTGGGGCGGGCTCGTGGGGCTGCTGAAGGCGCGCACGGGCGCGCACGAGGTGATCCTCACGATCATGCTCAACTACGTCGCCTTCTACCTGGTGACGTGGATGGTTCAGGTGCCGCAGCTGCTGCAGCGCCCGGGGCAGATCCAGCCGATCTCCCGGCCCACGCCGCCGAGCGCGGTGCTGCCGAAGCTCCCGGGGCTCGATCTGCTGGACTGGGGCTTCCCGATCGTGATCCTCGCGACCCTGTTCGTGTGGTGGCTGGTCGAGCGCTCCGGCCTCGGCTTCCGCATGCGCGCGGTGGGGGAGAACCCGAGCGCGGCCCGTGCGGCGGGGATCAGCGTGCCGCGCGTCTACATCTACGCGATGCTGTTCTCGGGCGGCCTCGCGGGTCTGGCCGGCATGTTCCAGATCCAGAGCACGATCACGAGCGGCTTCGACGGCGGGATCGACGCAGGCATCGGCTTCACCGCCATCACGGTCGCCCTGCTCGGACGCAGCCGCGCCTGGGGCACGTTCTGGGCAGGGCTGCTGTTCGGCGCGCTGAAGGCAGGATCCTTCCCGATGCAGGCGCTCGAGTCCATCCCGGTCGACATCGTGCTCGTGGTGCAGTCGCTCATCGTGCTGTTCATCGCGGCGCCCCCGCTGATCCGCACCATCTTCTTCCTGCCCAAGGACGACTCGGAGCGCTCGCAGCGCTCCAAGGCGCGCGCCGCACGCCGGGCGTCGAAGCACTCCGATCCCTCCGACACGAAGGCGGCGGCCGCATGAGCACCTCCCTCACCTCGGCACCCGCGCTCGACGCGCCCACCGTCGTCAAGGTCCGGTCGCTGAAGACGCCGATCACGCTGCTCGCCATCGCGGCGCTGCTGGGGCTGCTGTTCCTGCTCGCCCCGCGGTACGGGACCACGACGTTCCGCCTGTCCGAGGCGAATGCGGCGATCCACCTCGGCGACATCCCGGTCCCTGCGGGGCCCGTGCTCTGGGTCACCTGGGCCCTCGCGGTCGTGCTCGGCGTGCTCGTCCTGATCGCCGCGCTGCAGTACCGCAGGGTGCCGCTGTGGCTGCCGATCGTCTACGCCGTGCTCGCGATGACGGCCTTCCTCACCTGGGCGGGCGCCGGCGCGGCCGGTGCGGTCACCCTCGTGGGGCTGCTCGGCGGCTCCATCTCGCTGGCCGTGCCGCTGGTCTTCGGCGCCCTCGCCGGCGTGATCGGCGAGCGGGCCGGCGTGGTGAACGTGGCGATCGAGGGGCAGTTCCTGCTGGGCGCGTTCACCGCGACCATCCTCGGCACGCTCACGCACAACCCCTTCGTCGGGCTGATCGGCGCCATGTTCGGCGGCATCCTGATCTCGCTCGTGCTCGGCGCGTTCGCGATCAAGTACCTGGTGGACCAGGTGATCGTCGGCGTGGTGCTGAACGTGTTCGCCTCGGGCCTGACCGGGTTCCTGTACCAGGGCGTGCTCGCCCCGAACGCGCAGACGCTGAACAGCCCGACCCGGTTCGCGCTCATCAAGATCCCGATCCTCGGCGACATCCCGGTGATCGGACCGGCGCTGTTCAACCAGACCTTCCTCGTGTACCTGATGTACGTCGTGGTCGCCCTCGTCGCGTGGGCGATGTACCGCACCCGCTGGGGACTGCGCGTGCGCGCGGTCGGCGAGCACCCGCACGCCGCCGACACCGTCGGCATCAAGGTGAACCCGACGCGATTCTGGAACCTGCAGCTCGCCGGCGCCATCGCCGGCATCGGCGGCGCCTACTTCACGCTCGTCTCGGTGCCGCAGTTCACCAAGGACATGACCGCGGGGCTCGGCTTCATCGCGCTGGCCGCGGTGATCTTCGGGCGCTGGGATCCGGTGCGCGCGGCGCTGGCCGCCCTGCTGTTCGGCTTCGCGACGAACCTGCAGAACCTGCTCGCGGTGCTGCGCACCCCGATCCCCGGTGAGTTCATGCTGATGCTGCCGTACGTGGTGACGATCCTGGCGGTCGTCGGCTTCGTCGGTCAGATCAAGGCGCCGGCCGCCGACGGCAAGCCGTACATCAAGTCCTAGGAGCTCGTGTGGACATCGACTGGGATGAGCTTCGTCGGATCGCCGACGAGGCGCAGCAGAAGGCGTACGCGCCGTACTCGCACTACCGCGTGGGCGCCGCCGCGCTCGTCGACGACGGGCGGATCGTGTCCGGCTGCAACGTGGAGAACGCCTCCTACGGCGTCACGCTGTGCGCCGAGTGCGCGATGGTCGGCGACCTGTTCATGTCGGGCGGAGGGCGCCTGGTCGCCTTCCTGTGCGTGAACGGCGAGGGCGAGACGATCATGCCGTGCGGGCGCTGCCGGCAGCTGCTGTACGAGCACTCCGCGCCCGGCATGCTGCTGGAGACCGTGTCCGGGATCCGAACCATCGACGAAGTGCTGCCCGACGCGTTCGGGCCGAGGGATCTGGAGAACATCCGATGAGTGTCGAGCCCTTTGATGCCGTCGACGTCATCCGTGCCAAGCGCGACGGCGGGGTCGTCCCGGAGCCGGCGCTGCGCTGGATGGTCGATGCGTACACGCGCGGCTACGTGACCGATCCGCAGATGGCGTCGTTCGCGATGGCGGTGTTCCAGCGCGGCATGGAGCGTGACGAGATCCGCGTGCTGACCGATGCGATGATCGCGTCGGGGGAGCGCATGAGCTTCGGCGCCCTCGGCAAGCGCACGGTGGACAAGCACTCCACGGGTGGGGTGGGCGACAAGATCACCCTGCCCCTGGCGCCCCTCGTGGCGAGCTTCGGCGTCGCCGTGCCGCAGCTGAGCGGTCGCGGCCTCGGCCACACCGGCGGCACGCTCGACAAGCTCGAGTCGATCCCGGGCTGGCGCGCGGCGCTCAGCAACGAGGAGATCTTCGCCCAGCTGCAGGGCGACGTGGGCGCGGTGATCTGCGCGGCCGGATCCGGTCTCGCCCCCGCTGACAAGAAGCTCTACGCGTTGCGCGACGTGACCGGCACGGTCGAGGCCATTCCGCTGATCGCGTCGAGCATCATGTCCAAGAAGATCGCCGAGGGCACCGACGCGCTCGTGCTCGACGTGAAGTTCGGATCCGGCGCCTTCATGCAGGACATCGACCGCGCCCGCGAGCTCGCGCGCACCATGGTCGCGCTGGGCACCGACTCCGGGGTCTCCACGACCGCGCTGCTCACCGACATGAACGTGCCGCTGGGCCTCGCGATCGGCAACGCCAACGAGGTGCGCGAGTCGGTCGAGGTGCTCGCCGGCGGCGGCCCCGCCGACGTGCGCGAGCTCACCCTCGCCCTCGCCCGGGAGATGCTGGCGCTCAGCGGGCAGCCCGATGCGGACGTGGAGAGGGCCCTCGACGACGGCCGCGCCATGGACACGTGGAAGGCGATGATCCGCGCCCAGGACGGCGACCCCGAGGCCGCCCTTCCGGTCCCGCGGGAGACGCACACCGTGACGGCCGGATCCGACGGCTTCGTCACGCGCATGGACGCGCTGCCGTTCGGCGTCGGCGCCTGGCGGCTCGGCGCCGGGCGCGCCCGGGCCGAGGACGCGGTGGTGTTCGCGGCCGGCATCGACCTGCACGTGAAGCCCGGCGACCCCGTGCACGCGGGGGATCCGGTGTT
>JAFDWP010000261.1 GCA_018268435.1 Actinomycetota bacterium | reverse complement strand
CCGATCGACCTGTCCCTCGAACTCGAGCTCGATCCGCGCTGGCTGCGCCGGCTCGATCTGGCCGGGTGAGTTCAGCCGCGACGGATCGGGGGCGGTGGCACCTCTTTCGCCAGGTGCACGTCCGCAAGCGAGATCGTCACCAGGCCACGACGGGTCTCGATCACGCAGCGCTCGTCGTCGCGCTCGCGCAGGAGGCCGACCGCGTCGGTCATGCGACCTTCACGAACGGAACGGTGAACCCGCCGGAGAAGAGCACCGCGCCCAGACCGATGACCGCCAGCCCCACGAGAACGATGTAGAACAGTCTGCGCGCCCACGCCCAGGACGGCCCGCTCCGGCTGATGAGGACCAGAGCCGCCGCCGGCACGAGCATGAGCCCGCCGAACAGCATCGCCGGGGCGACACGAACGTCAGGAGCGGGGCACGGATTCGCGAGCGCGCACAGGGTCGGGATGCCCTGAGCAAGCCACATCAGCAGCCATGTCGCCAGCAGAATGCAGATCGCCGGCAGCAGCGGCGCCACGGGACTCACCCGCCGAGCATCATCAGGCTTCACATCGCCACTCTGGCAGATGCCCCCGATGCGCGCGCTCAGACGTTGAAGCGGAACTCCACCACGTCGCCGTCCTGCATGACGTAGTCCTTGCCCTCCAGTCGCGCCTTGCCCTTGGACCGGGCCTCGACGACCGAGCCGGTCGCGACGAGATCCTCGAACGAGATGACCTCCGCCTTGATGAAGCCCTTCTCGAAGTCGGTGTGGATCACGCCGGCGGCCTGCGGGGCCTTGTCGCCCTTGTGGATCGTCCAGGCACGGGCCTCCTTGGGACCGGCCGTGAGGTAGGTCTGCAGGCCCAGGGTGTCGAAGCCGATGCGGGCGAGCTGGTCGAGCCCCGACTCGTCCTGGCCGGTGGAGGCGAGCAGCTCGGCCGCGTCCTCCGGATCCAGGTCGATGAGCTCGGACTCGATCTTCGCGTCCAGGAAGATCGCCTGCGCAGGGGCGACGAGGGCCGCGAGCTCCGCCTTGCGGGCGGCGTCCGTCAGCACGGCCTCGTCGACGTTGAAGACGAAGATGACCGGCTTCGAGGTCAGCAGGCCCAGCTCCTTGATGGGGGCGAGGTCGATGCCGCTCGTGGCGAGCAGCTGGCCGCGCTCGAGCGCGTCCTTCGCGGCGTTCGCCGCCTCGAGCACGGAGGCGTCGGTCTTGCGGCCGCGCACCTCCTTCTCGATCCGCACGATCGCCTTCTCCAGCGTCTGCAGGTCGGCGAGCATGAGCTCGGCATTGATCGTCTCGAGGTCGTTCTTCGGGTCGATCGCGCCATCCACGTGCACGACGTCGTCATCGGCGAAGCCACGCACCACCTGGGCGATCGCGTCGGCCTCGCGGATGTTGGCGAGGAACTGGTTGCCCAGCCCCTCCCCCTCGCTCGCGCCGCGGACGATGCCGGCGATGTCGACGAACGACACCGTCGCGGGCAGGATCCGCTCGCTGCCGAAGATCTCGGCGAGGACGTTCAGCCGCGCGTCGGGCAGATTCACCACGCCGACGTTCGGCTCGATCGTCGCGAACGGGTAGTTCGCCGCGAGCACGTCGTTCTTGGTGAGGGCGTTGAAGAGGGTGGACTTGCCGACGTTGGGCAGTCCGACGATTCCGATGGTGAGAGCCACGGGGTACGAGTCTACCGGGGCGCGCGGGCGCTCAGGATCCGCGGAGCGCGCGATAGGCCGCCGTCACGTACGGCATGGCCAGCGTGCCGCCGTCGACGAGGCCGAGCTCGTCGAACAGCGCGTCCATCCCGTGCCGCACGCGGGCCTTCTCCTCGTCCGGCGCCGTGATGAGGTAGCTGCGGGAGCGCGCCATCGCGTGCAGCTCGGCGCGCGTCATCTCCCGGGTCCACTCCCAGCGCCGCTCCTCGAGCGGCCCGAACGGCGCCGCGACGCGCACGGAGTCCGTCGCGATCATCTCCTCCGCGGGGCTGCCGTGCATGATCGCGGTGAGCCGGCGCACCCAGTCGGTGCGGTCGTCCCGCACGTTCCAGATGAGGCCCAGCACGCCGCCGGGGCGCACCACGCGCCCGATCTCGGCGGACGCGGCGACCGGATCCACCCAGTGCCACGCCTGCCCCAGCACGGCCGCGTCGGCGCTGTCGTCGGCGAGCGGCAGTGCCTCGGCGGTGCCCGTGAACGCCTGGACGCCCGGACTCTTCGCCCGCAGCGCCTCGAGCATTTGCGGATCCGGATCCACGGCGCTCATGCGCACGTCCCCGAGCGCGAGCACGGCGCGGGTGAGCTTGCCCGTTCCGGCGCCGATGTCGACCACGGTCCTGCCACGCGCGGGCAGCGCCTCGAGCAGCCAGCGCACCGCCTCCGCGGGGTACTCGGGGCGGCCCTTCTCGTAGCTGCCGGTCTCGGATCCGAAGCTCGTCGCGCGCTCGACCATGGCCCGAGCCTACGCGCGGTCCGGCGCCCGGATCGGGCCGGTCCCGGCGCGCCTCCCCCGCCCGTGCGCGGCATCGACGGAGGGTGGATACGTGGCCCTGGACTTCACCGCGATCGACTTCGAAACGGCGAACTCCTCCCCTGCCTCCGCCTGCTCGGTGGGCCTCGTGCGGGTGCGGGACGGCGTCGTCGTCGCACAGACGGGCTGGCTGATCCGCCCACCCGCCGGGCATGACGAGTTCCAGGAGTGGAACGTGCGGATCCACGGGATCCAGGCGCACGAGGTCGTCGACGCCGACGACTGGAGCGCGCAGCTCGACCGCCTGTGCGCGTTCGCCGGAGCGGACGTGCTTGTGGCGCACAACGCCGGGTTCGACCTCAACGTGATCCGCCGCGCCTGCGAGGCGACCGGGGACGACTGCCCGCCCTACCGCTCGCTGTGCAGCCTGGCCGTGGCGCGCAAGGTGTACGACCTCGACTCCTACAAGCTCCCGGTCGCCGCCGCGGCCGCGGGGTTCGGCGCCTTCCCGCACCACGACGCCCTCGCCGACGCCCGCGCCTGCGCGCAGATCGTGATCGACGCGGCGCAGCGCACCGCATCCGGCACCGTGCAGCAGCTCGCCGAGGCCGTCGGCGTGCGTCTGGGCGATCCGCTCTCCGCGGCCCCTGCGACCGTGCGCGCCGCCGCCTGACGCACCGCGCGTCGACGCCTCGGCGCGCGCCCCGCGGGCGATGTCGGTGGCCCGGCCCATCATGGGGACATGGACGCGCTCGCACTGCTCATCGCCGCACTCGTCGCCGCGGCGGGCCTCGCCCTCGGCTGGTTCCTCGGCCGCAGCCGTGGTGCCGCCGACCTCGCCCGGGCCGACGCCGAGCTCGCCGTCGTGCGTGAAGACCGCGACCGCCAGCACGACCTGTACCGTGACGCCGTCGAGCACTCCCGCCGCGAGCAGCACGATGCGGCGGAGCGCGCACGACAGGAGAGCGCGGTGCTCACCGCCCTCGCCCCGGTGCGCGAGAGCCTGCACCGCATGCAGCAGACCGTGACGACGCTGGAGCGCGAGCGGCACGCCCAGTTCGGGCAGCTCAGCGAGCAGCTGCGCCGCACCGAGGAGAGCGGCGAGGCGCTGCGCTCCACCACGGAGTCGCTGGCCGGCGCGCTGCGCTCCACGTCCGCCCGCGGCGTGTGGGGCGAGACCCAGCTGCGCCGCGTGGTGGAGGCGGCGGGGCTCACCCGCCACGTCGACTTCGACCTGCAGACGACAATCCACTCGGACGCCGGCCAGGGCAGACCCGACATGGTGATCCGCCTCGCCGGCGGTGCGTCGATCGCGGTCGACGCGAAGGCGCCGCTGGATGCCTTCCTCGCCGCGGGTGCGCTCTCGGACGAGGATCCGCAGCGCCGCGGCCTGATGCAGCAGCACGTCAAGGCGGTGCGCGCGCACGTCGACTCGCTCGCGAAGAAGGCGTACTGGTCGGGGCTCGAGACCAGCCCCGAGTTCGTGATCTGCTTCCTGCCCAGCGAATCGCTGCTGTCGGCCGCCCTCGACGAGGACCCGGCGCTGCTCGACTACGCCTTCGGGAAGCGGGTCGCGCTGGCCACCCCGGTGAACCTCTGGGCCGTGCTGAAGACGGTCGCGTACACCTGGAAGCAGCAGGAGCTGTCGGCGGAGGCCGCGACGCTGCTGGAGATGGGCACGCAGCTGTACGACCGTCTCGGCGTCCTCGCCGGCCATGCCGACGATCTGCGGCGCGCGCTGGAGCGCACCGTCGACAGCTACAACCTCTTCGCCGGATCGCTGGAGAGCCGCGTGCTGGTGACGGCACGGCGCTTCCCGGGGGTCGATCCGGAGGCGCTCGCGGCACCGGCCGCGGTCACCGGTGTGACGCGGCGGTTCACCACGGAGGAGCTCGCGTCGCCCTCAGGACCGGACGCACCCGCCGTGGAGTCCGGCATCCAGGCCGATCTCGGCGAACTGCGGGCGAGGCTGGACGCGGCGGATGATGCCGGGGAGGAGGTCAGGCGCTCCCGGGAACCCCGCTGAGCAGCGCGACGACGGTGGCGGAGAACACCACGAAGGCGCCGATCATCCACCAGGCGCTGATCTCGTGGCCCTCTTCGCGGCGGACGCGGAACAGCACATCGGTGCGCCGGGCCGCGTCCATCTCGATGAT
>JAFDWP010000260.1 GCA_018268435.1 Actinomycetota bacterium | reverse complement strand
GGAGCGATCAGGCGGTTCCTCCGGCCTCTCGTCGTGCGAGTCCCATGAGCCCGCCGACGCGGAACGGGATCACCTCGCCCATCGCGAGCGAGGTCTCGGTGCGCTCCACACCGTCGATGGACAGGATGCGCGCATCGGTGTCGAACAGGTGGCGCGCGTCGCGGCAGGCGACCATCGCCAGCAGGTCGATGGATCCGCTCAGCCCGTAGGCCTGCACGACCTCGGGCACGCGGGCGAGCTCCGCGATGATCCGCGGAAGCTCGGTCTGACGCAGCCCGATGCTGACGAACGCCTGCAGCGGGTAGCCGAGCACGGCGGGGGAGAAGGCGCGCTCGTAGGGCAGGAACACGCCGGTCTGCTCCAGGCGGGCCATCCGCGCCTGGATGGTGTTGCGGGAGAGGCGCAGCTTCTCCGCCATCGCCACCACCGTGGTGCGGGGGTCGGCCGAGAGCATCTCCAGGATGTCGAGATCGGTGCGATCGAGGGTTGCCATGTTGCCAAAGGCTAGCACCCGCGGCAGGGCCGTTTCTTGGCAACATGCTCAACTACAACCGCAATGCTTGAGCGACGTGTCAAGCGGACGTACCCTCAAGCCAAAGCGAAGACGCATCGGATCCTCCTCACGAGGGCGGATCCACTGAGGAGGACGAAGATGTCTACCCACCTTGATCCCATCACCGCGACCGGCATCGGGCTGGACGAGCCCGCCGGACTCATCGACGCCCACGGCCGACGCCGCGCGGACGCGCGCCTCGCGCCGTTCGCGGCCGACGTCACATCGGATCAGTTGCTCTCGCTGCTGCGCGACATGGTCGTGCTGCGCCGCCTCGACTCCGAGGGCGTTGCGTTGCAGCGCCAGGGCCAGCTCGGCCTGTGGGCGCCTTGCCAGGGGCAGGAGGCCGCGCAGATCGGCTCCGCCCGTGCTCTCCGCGGCGACGATGTGGTGTTCCCCAGCTACCGCGAGACGGGCGTGATGCTCGTGCGCGGGGCGCAGCCCGGCGACTTCGTGCGCATGTGGCGCGGCGAGGAGGGCGCCGCGTACGACCCCGCCGTGATGCACATGGCGCCGCTGCAGATCATCATCGGCGCGCAGACGCTGCACGCCGTGGGGTACGCCCTCGGGATCCTGCACGACGGCTCCGATCAGGTGGCCGTGACGTACTTCGGCGACGGCGCCACGAGCCAGGGCGACGTGAACGAGGCCATGGTGTTCGCGGCCTCCTATCGTGCGCCCGTCGTGTTCATCTGCCAGAATAACCACTGGGCGATCTCCGAACCCGTGGCCGTGCAGTCGCAGCATCCGATCGCGGGGCGCGCGCCGGGGTTCGGCATCCCCAGCATGCGCGTGGACGGCAACGACGTGCTCGCGGTTCTCGCGGCGACCCGCTGGGCGCTCGACCAGGCGCGCGGCGGCACGCCGGCGTTCCTCGAGCTCGTCACCTACCGGATGGGGCCGCACACCACGGCCGATGACCCGACCCGATACCGCGACCCGGCCGAGCTGGAGTACTGGCGCGGGAAGGATCCGCTGGCGCGGCTGCAGACGCTGCTGCGCGCCGAGGGCGTGCTGACCGATGAGATCGCGGCGGGCTTCACGGCGGAGGCCGACGAGGCGGCGATGCGGATGCGCACCGCGTGCCTGAGCATGACGACGCGGGAGCCGCTCGCGGTGTTCGACGGCGTCTACGCCGAGCCGCACACCGGTATCGCGGAGGAGCGCGCCGACTACGCGCGCTACCTCGGAACGCTCGCGGAGGCGTGACATGGCGCAGATGACGATGGGCAAGGCGCTCGGCGCCGCCCTCCGGCGCTCGCTCGCCGACGACGACAAGGTCGTGCTGCTCGGGGAGGACATCGGCAAGCTCGGCGGCGTCTTCCGGATCACCGACGGACTGCTCGACGAGTTCGGCGCGGAGCGGGTCATCGACACCCCGCTGGCGGAGTCCGGCATCGTCGGCACCGCCGTCGGCCTCGCGATGCGCGGCTACCGACCGGTCGTGGAGATCCAGTTCGACGGGTTCGTGTACCCGGCCTTCGACCAGATCGTGTCGCAGGTCGCCAAGCTGCACTACCGTACCCAGGGCACCGTCCCGATGCCGATCACGATCCGGATCCCGTGGGGCGGGGGCATCGGCGCGGCCGAGCACCACTCCGAGTCGCCGGAGGCGTATTTCGTGCACACCGCCGGGCTGCGCGTGATCGCCGTGTCCGATCCGCAGGACGCGTACACGTGCCTGCGGCAGGCGATCGCGAGCGACGATCCGGTGATCTTCTTCGAGCCGAAGCGGCTGTACCACGCCAAGGGCGAGGTCGACCTGGACACCCCGCTGGCCGACGTGGCCCCGATGGGCCTCGCGCGCGTCGTGCGCTCCGGCACCGACGTGACCGTCGTCACCTACGGCGCGATGGTACGCACCGCGCTTGACGCCGCCGAGGCGGCGGAGGCCGAGGGCCGCTCGCTCGAGGTCATCGACCTGCGTTCGCTGTCGCCGGTGGACTACGGCACGGTCTGCGCCTCCGTGCGCCGCACCGGTCGGGTGGTCGTGGTGCACGAGGCGGCCCGGGAGGCCGGCGTGGGCGCCGAGGTGATCGCGAGCATCACCGAGAAGTGCTTCACCTGGCTGGAGGCCGCGCCGCTGCGCGTGACCGGTCACGACATCCCCTATCCGCCGGCGAAGCTGGAGAAGTTCCACCTGCCGGATCTGGACCGGATCCTGGACGCGGTCGATCGCGTCTGCGACGACGAGCAGCTTCTGGAGGGGGCCGAGCGATGAAGCAGGAGTTCCTTCTCCCCGACCTCGGCGAGGGGCTGACCGAGGCGGAGATCGTGCAGTGGATGGTCGCCGAGGGCGACACCGTCACGCTGAACCAGACGCTGGCCGAGGTCGAGACCGCGAAGGCGATCGTCGAACTGCCCTCGCCGCACGCCGGCGTGATCACCGCGCTGCACGCGGCAGCGGGTGACGTCGTGCTGGTCGGTGCGCCGCTGGTCGGGTTCGAGATCGAGGGTACCGCCGAGTCGGCGCCCCTCGTGCCCGCCGCCGACGTTGAGGAGGGGGCCGGGCCGAACCTGGTCGGCTACGGCGCCGCGCCCTCGACGGGGCGCCCGCAGCGCCGGGCGCGTCGTGCCGCGGGCACCATGACCGCGGTCGCCGCGGATGCCGCGGTGCGCGTCGCCGCGCCGCACGACGCGATCGAGGTGCGCCCCGCCGCGCCGCAGCCGGGGGAGCGCCCGCGGTCGACACCGCCCGTGCGCGCCTATGCGAAGGGCCTGGGCGTGGATCTGGCGCTCGTGGCGGCCGAGCTGGGCGACCGCGTGATCGCCCGCGCCGACGTGGATGCGTACCGGGAGCGGCTCGCGCAGCGCGCCGGCGGCGCGCCGCTCAGCACGGCGGCCCCGAGCGCGGCCCCGGTCCGCCCCCGCGCGGCCGAAGGGGAGCGCGCGACCACGCGCATCCCGATCCGCGGCGTGCGCAAGCACACGGCCGAGGCGATGGTGCAGAGCGCGTTCACCGCCCCGCACGTGACCACGTTCCACACGGTCGACGTGACCGCCACGAGCGAGCTGATCGCCTCGCTGCGGGCGACCGCGGCGGCGGATGCCCCGCGGATCGGTGTGCTGACCGTTGTCGCGAAGGCCGTCTGCCTCGCGCTCGCGCACCACCCCGGGCTGAATTCGCGGTGGGACGGGGACGCGGGCGACATCGTGCAGCAGCACTTCGTCGACCTCGGCATCGCGGCGGCCACCGAGCGCGGGCTCATCGTGCCGGTCATCCGGGATGCGGAGCGCATGACGCTGGGGGAGCTCGCCGGCGCCGTCGCCGAACTCACCCGGACCGCCCGGAGCGGCAAGACCGCGCCGGCCGACCTGCTCGGCGGCACGTTCTCGCTCACCAACATCGGGGTGTTCGGGATCGATGCGGGCACGCCGATCCTGCCTCCCGGGCAGAGCGGCATCCTGGCGCTCGGCGCGGTGCGCCGGATGCCCTGGGAGCACCACGGCGAGATCGCCCTGCGCGACGTGATGACGCTCAGTCTGTCGTTCGATCACCGCATCGTGGACGGTGCGGAGGGCGCCCAGTTCCTGAAGGCCGTGGCCGACGTGCTGCAGGAGCCCGGTCGGGCGATGCTGCTGGGCTGACGCGCCGTCCGCTCAGCCGCGCGCGGGGCGGCGGTCCAGACCCAGCACACGCCGGGTCAGCCGCCGCTCCCGCACGATGAACGCCGTCCCGATGAGCCACAGCGGCACCTGCGTCAG
>JAFDWP010000025.1 GCA_018268435.1 Actinomycetota bacterium | reverse complement strand
GCAAGGTGTTCGAGACGCTCTTCTACGGCTGACCCGTCCCCGGACGTGACGGAGCCCCGTCCTGTCCGGGGGATGAGGGACAGGACGGGGCTCCGCAGGGGCTGCGCGCCTCAGACGCCGTAGTAGAGCTCGTACTCGTAGGGGTGCGGGCGCTGGGCCATCGGGAGGATCTCGTTGTTGTACTTGTAGGAGATCCAGGTCTCGATGAGCTCCTCGGTGAACACGCCGCCCTCGAGCAGGAAGTCGTGGTCGGCGCGGAGCGCCTCGAGCGAGTCCAGCAGGGAGTTGGGCACCTGCGGGATGTTCTTGGCCTCCTCCGGCGGCAGCTCGTAGAGGTCCTTGTCGATCGGCTCCATCGGCTCGATGCGGTTGCGGATGCCGTCGAGGCCCGCCATCAGCTGCGCGGCGAAGGCGAGGTACGGGTTGCCCGAGGCGTCAGGCACGCGGAACTCGATGCGCTTGGCCTTCGGGTTCGATCCGGTCAACGGGATGCGGATCGCGGCCGAGCGGTTGCCGGCGGAGTAGGCCAGGTTGACCGGCGCCTCGAAGTGCTTCACCAGGCGGTGGTAGCTGTTCAGCGTGGGGTTGGTGAACGCCAGCACGGCGTGCGCGTGCTTGAGCAGGCCGCCGATGTACCAGCGCGCGGTGTCGCTGAGCTGGCCGTAGCCGTTCTCGTCGAAGAACAGCGGCTTGCCTTCGAGCCACAGCGACTGGTGCGTGTGCATGCCCGACCCGTTGTCGCCGTACAGCGGCTTCGGCATGAACGTGACCGTCTTGCCCCACTCCTCGGCCGTGTTCTTGATGATGTACTTGAACTTCAGGATGTCGTCGGCCGCGTGCACCATGGTGTCGAAGCGGTAGTTGATCTCCTGCTGGCCGGCGGTGCCGACCTCATGGTGCGAGCGCTCGAGCTGGAAGCCCGCGTCGATCAGACGCAGCGTCATGTCGTCGCGCAGGTCGGCCGTCTTGTCCACCGGCGCCACCGGGAAGTAGCCGCCCTTGAACGGGGTCTTGTTGCCGAGGTTGCCGCCCTCCTCCTTGCGGCCGCTGTTCCACGCGGCCTCCTCGGAGTCGACCTTGTAGAAGCTCTCCCCGGAGGTGACGGAGTAGCGCACGTCGTCGAAGATGTAGAACTCGGCCTCGGGCGCGAAGTAGGCGGTGTCGGCGATGCCGGTCGAGGTGAGGTACTTCTCCGCCTTCTTGGCGACCTGGCGCGGGTCCTTGCTGTAGATCTCACCGGTGCGCGGGTTGTAGATGTCGAACAGCATGACGAGCGTGCTCGCCTCGCGGAACGGGTCGATGTAGGCCGTGGTGACGTCGGGGATGAGCTGCATGTCCGACTCGTGGATCGACGCGAAGCCGCGGATCGAGGAGCCGTCGAAGAGCTGGCCGTTGACGAAGAAGTCGTCGTCGACCGTCGATGCAGGGATGTTGAAGTGCTGCTGCACGCCGGGGAGGTCGGTGAAGCGGATGTCGAGGAACTTGACGTCGTTGTCGCGGATGTACGCGAGCACGTCGGCGGGACTGGTGAACATGCATCAACTCCTGGGGGAACGGGTGAGGTCGAACGACCTGCAAGCAGGTTACGAGGGGAGGATGACGCGATCGTGTCTGGAATGTTTCCGGCGTGTTACGTCCGCGCCGGCGTCTCCGTCGCCCGCGCCGGAGACGCCGGCGGCGCTCGCCTAGGCTGGAGGGATGTCCGACACCGCACACAGCTATCCCGGCGAACGACTCGGCCTCCCGAAGACCGGATCCGGCAGCGTCGGGCGGCTCGGGCGACGGGTCGCCGCCCTCGCCATCGACTATGCGGCGGCCACGCTCATCGCCACGGCGTTCTTCGGCTTCCGGCAGTTCGACCTGCCGAAGGAGGCGGGCATCACCCAGTTCGCGCCGATGATCGTGTTCGCGGTGCTGCAGATCGTGTTCATCCCGACGATCGGCGGCAGCCCCGGACACCGCATCGTCGGGATGCGCCTGATCATGCTGAACGGCGGCTGGGTGGGGCTCTGGCGGCCCATCGTGCGCACCGCCCTGCTGATCCTGGTGATCCCCGCCGTGATCTTCGACGCCGATCACCGCGGCATGCACGACAGGGCGGTCGGCACGGTCCTCATCCGCGCCTGAGCGGCGCTCAGACGGCCGCGTGGCCGCGGTTCAGCCGACGGTAGCTCTTAGGGGCCTTGCCGCCCAGGAAGGACCGCGCAGGGTCGATCGAGAAGCCCTGGCGCAGCGCCTCCCGGCCGATCAGCATCCGGAAGCCCATCTCGCTGCGGTTGCTGAGCGTGACCTCCGCGGTCACGCGGCGTCCGACCAGCACCAGATCGAGCAGCACCACGAGACGGCTCTGCGCGTGCCCGGACGACGAGCGCACGTCGCGGCGGTCGAACACGGGCAGCTCGACGGTGACGAGCTCATGCGCGCCCTGCCACGGGCGCACATCGAAGCGCACCCACGCCGCGCCGTCGCGCTCGAACTCGTGGACGTGCTGCGCATGCAGCGAGGAGCTGCGCGCCCCGGTGTCGATCTTCGCCTTGATCCAGGGGATCCCGACGTCGGGGAGGGACACCCACTCGCGCCACCCGATAAGGGTGCTTGAATGAGTAGGTCGGTCCACAACACACATCCTGGCAGGAAATCACCGTGAAGCTCGCCGTGCTCTCGCGCGCCCCGCAGTCCTACTCCACTCAGCGCCTCCGTGCGGCGGCGACGCAGCGCGGCCATCAGGTCAAGGTGCTGAACACCCTGCGCTTCGCGATCGATCTCACCGCGGACGAACCGGATCTGCACTACCGCGGCCGCCGGCTGAGCGACTACGACGCGATCCTGCCGCGCATCGGCAACTCGATCACCTACTTCGGCACCGCCGTCGTGCGTCAGTTCGAGCAGATGGACGTCTACACGCCGAACACGGCGAACGGCATCTCCAGCGCGCGCGACAAGCTGCGGGCGAACCAGATCCTCTCCCGGCACAACATCGCGATGCCGCCCACCGCGTTCGTGCGCAATCGCGCGGACGTGCGCCCCGCGATCGAGCGCGTCGGCGGCGCCCCCGTCGTGATCAAGCTGCTCGAGGGCACGCAGGGGATCGGCGTGATCCTCGCCCCGCAGGTGAAGGTCGCCGAGGCGATCATCGAGACCCTGCACTCCACCAAGCAGAACGTGCTGATCCAGAAGTTCATCTCGGAGAGCCGTGGCCGCGACATCCGCGCCCTGGTCGTCGGCGATCGGGTCGTGGCGGCGATGCGCCGGGTCGCGAACGGCGACGAGTTCCGCTCCAACGTGCACCGCGGCGGCACCGTCGAGTCGGTGCAGCTCGACCCGGTGTACGAGCAGACCGCCGTGCGCGCCGCGCAGATCATGGGCCTGCGCGTCGCGGGCGTCGACATGCTCGAGGGCGAGGACGGGCCGCTGGTGATGGAGGTCAACTCCTCGCCGGGCCTGCAGGGCATCGAGGCCGCCACCGGACTCGATGTCGCGGGCGCGATCATCGACTTCATCGCGAACCAGGTGAACTTCCCGGAGATCGACGTGCGTCAGCGTCTGAGCGTGTCGACGGGCTACGGCGTGGCAGAGCTGCTCATCCACGCCGGCGCCGAGCAGGTGGGCAAGCAGCTCGGCGAACTGGGGCTGTGGGATCGCGACATCACGGTGCTGACGCTGCACCGCGGCGTGACGGTGATCCCCAACCCGCGCAAGCACGTCGTGCTCGAGGACGAGGACCGTCTGCTCTGCTTCGGCAAGCTCGACGAGATGCGCTCGATGATCCCGGAGCGCCGCCGGCGCCGTGCGAAGGTGCGCAAGCTCCCCAAGGAGCACATGCCCGACACCACGAGCTGAGCAGCACCGCGTCGAACGACGAAGCGCCCGGCGCCCGCGGTAAGCGGGGCCGGGCGCTCGTGCGCGGGACCGGTCAGCGCGGACGCGGTGCGCGGGTCTTGAGGGGGTCGATCCCCTTCGGGATCGGCAGCGAGGCGACGGACTGGGAGACCGACTCCATGCGCTTGATCACCGCGGCCATGGTGGCGGTGTTGATGGCCTTGGGCAGCTTCTTGATCGTCTTGGCGAGCTTGTCGATGGAGACGTCCTCGTCACCGTGTCCGACGTACAGCACCGTGACCGGCACGCCCTGGGCGACGCGCATGGCCTTGGTCTTCTCGTCCTTGACGAGACGGGTGAGGCGGCCGCGCGCCCCCTCGGCCACCACGACGATGCCGCCGCGGCCGATCGCCCGGTACACCGCGTCCTGCGACTTCGGGTTCACTCCCACGGGGATCTCGGAGGCCTGCCAGCTGCGGCCCAGCGACGTGCTGATGACGTGCCCCGCGGCGCCCGGCATGCCGTCGATCTTGCGATACATCGCGGTCGTCGACAGGCGGGTCATCAGGAACATGGCGCCGAGCACACCGCCGAGCAGACCCGTGACGCCCCACAGCACGAGGCTCCAGATCTGGAACGGAGGGATCACGTAGCCGATGATCAGGCCGATGAGGACGCCGGCGACGAGGATCGCGATCTGCGCCCACGGCAGCCACGGGTAGATCTCCCGGGTGAAGCGGAAGAGCGAGCGCAGCTGCGAGAAGAAGCCCGGCTGCTTCTCCGTCGCGGAGGGACTTTTTGCCATGTCTTCCAGCCTACCGAGTCCGCGGGCCTGCGATGGCGCGGGTCCGCACGCGCTGGGCGAACACGCCCGGTCCGCACAGGCCGCTGCCGCCCGGTCCGCACAGGCCGCGGCTGTCGGCGGTTGCGCACGGATTCCGTGCCGGCCGGGACGCACCCGGGCGGCACGCGCTGGGATGAGGCCATGACCGAACGCAGCAGAGGAGTGGCCGTGGCGCGGGCGCATCGCGTCATCCGTGTGCTGGCCGAGGGCGAGGGGCCCTTCCCGGGTGAGCTCGTGACGTGCGCCGACGGGGTCGCCGTGCGGGTGTCCGCACCACGGCTGCGGGGGTGGCGCGGCTGGGCGCTCGCGGGTGCGGAGCATGTCGCGGCTCCGCTCGACGTCCTGCTGGGGGCGGAGGGGCAGGACGCGCTGCTGCCGTGGTGCGTGCGCACGGTGGGCGTCCACCTCGCCGGGCTCGGCGGACCCGAGTCGGGCGGCATGTCGCGCGGGGAGGCGGTGACCCTCGCGGTCAGCCTGCTGCGCGGCGTGGTCGAACTCACGCCCGAGGACGCCGGATCCGCGTCCGGGGTCTCGTCCGCCGACATAGCGGAGGCTGAGCCGTGCGGCGCGTGGTGGCTGACAGACGAGGGGCGGCCCGTGTTCGCGATCGATGCCGCGGCGGCGCCGGGGGAGGACGGCACTGCGTGCGCGACCGCGGAGCGGGCGCTCCGTGACCTCGAGAGCCGCGTCGAGGACAGGGCGCTGCAGCGCGTGCTCCTCCGGCTCGCCGACGCTCTGCGGGATCCGCGCCGGCTGCGCGCCGAGGCGGCGCGCTGGGAGCAGGAGCTGCTCGAGATCGCCGCGCCGCGACCGCTGCGCCTGTCCGCGGACACCGGTGCCGAACCCGACGGCGCGGAGGGCGCGGCGACGGTGCCGCACCGCCTGCCGCAGCCGCTGCGGCGACGCGATCTGCGGATGGGGGAGCGTCGGATGGGGGAGCGTCGGATGGGGGAGCGGCGAGGGAACCAGCGTCGCACGGACCGCGCCAGTGCTCCGATCCGCGCGCGGCGCGAGCGGTGGGCGATGATCGCGCAGGGTGCGGCCGCCGCGCGGGACACCCTCGCAGTGCGGTTCGGGCGGTTCGCCGGCGGCTTCTCCGTGTCCCGCTCACGCCTGATGCCGCCGGAACCGACCGGGCGTCGGCGTCGGTGGGCGGG
>JAFDWP010000259.1 GCA_018268435.1 Actinomycetota bacterium | reverse complement strand
TCGAAGTGGGGCCTGCGCGGCGTCTCCCGGGCGCTGGCGCGCGAGCTCGCCGGGACCGGGATCCGCGTCAACACCGTGTGCCCCGGCGCCGTCGACACGCCCATGATCACGGAGGACACGCGGGCCGGCATCGGCTTCATCTCGCGCATCCCGATCCCGCGCGCGGGGCGCCCGGAGGAGATCTCCAACCTCGTCGCGTTCCTCGCGAGCGATGCGAGCAGCTACTGCACCGGCCAGGACTTCGTGATCGACGGCGGGCAGGTCGCCTGATGCCCTGCTACGCGTTCGACGGAGTCGTGCCGGTCGTGGATCCCACCGCGTTCGTGCACGAGACCGCGAGCCTGATCGGCGACGTGATCGTGGGCCCCGGCTGCTACATCGGGCCGTTCGCGAGTCTGCGCGGCGACTTCGGGCGGATCCTCGTCGGGGAGGGGTCGAACGTCCAGGACTCCTGCGTGATCCACGCGTTCCCGGGGGCGGACGCCGTGCTCGAGCCGAACAGCCACATCGGCCATGCGGCGGTGCTGCACGGCTGCCGGATCGGCTCCTACGCCATGGTCGGCATCGGGGCGACGGTCCTGGACGGCGCGGAGATCGGGGCGGACTCCCTCGTCGGCGCGGGCGCGGTGGTCACCGCGGGCGCCGTCATCCCGCCGTCGTCGAAGGTGCTCGGCGCTCCGGCGAGGGTGGTCGGTCCGCTCGACGACGAGGCGCTGGCATGGAAGCGCAACGGCGTGCACGTCTACCAGGAGCTCGCGCGGCGCAGCCGTGCGGGCCTGCGTCCGACCGCGCCGCTGGCCGAGCCGGAGCCGGACCGCCGCCGCGTGTCCTGGCCGGTCGGCACCGCGATCCCGCTGCACACCCGTCGAGCCGGGGCGACGGGGTGACCGCCCCGGAGTTCGCCGACTGGTGGGGCATCACCGCGACCATCGCCCGGTACGGCCGCCTCGCCGACGAGCGCCGGCACGCGGACATGGCCGATCTGTTCGTCCCGGACGGCCGGATGCTGCTGTTCCGCCCGCGCGCGCAGGAGCCGGCCGAATCCCCGCAGGGGAGGGCGGAGCTGCAGCGTGCCTTCCAGGCCCTCGACCGGTTCGTCGTGACGAGTCACGTGCTCTCCCCGAGCCTCGTCGAGGGCGACGGCGCCGATCGGGCGCGCGCGTCCACGCACTGCATGGCCCACCACATCGAGGAGACGTCGGACGGACGGGTGCGGTTCACCCTGGCCGACCGCTACGAGGACACGCTGGTGCGGATCGCGGGGCGCTGGCTCTTCTGCGAGCGGCGCAAGTACACGGACTGGACCGAGACCGCGCCGCTGCGCAGATGAACGACCGCGCTCAGACGCGGGCGAGGGCCCAGGCCTCCGCGCGGGCGCGCTCCTCCCGGGCGGATCCGAACAGCTGTCCGAGCGCATGCGCGCGCTTGAACACGAGGTGCGCGTCGTGCTCCCAGGTGATCGCGATGCCGCCGTGCAGCTGGATCGTCTCGGAGGCGATCCAGGCGAGCGCCTCCGAGCAGGTCGCCTTCGCGACGGCCGCGAGCTCGAAGCGGTCCGCGGCGCCGTCGGCCAGGGCGGCTGCGGCCGCGCGCGAGGCGGTGCAAGCGACCTCGGAGCGCACGTGCATGTCCGCCAGACGGTGCTTGATCGCCTGGAACGAGCCGATCTGGCGGCCGAACTGGACCCGCTGCTTCGAATACTCCAGCGTCATCGCGAGGGCCCGCGCGGCGGTTCCGGCCTGCACCGCCGCGACGGCGGCCAGGGCGAGCGCCCGCACCTGCTCGATCACGGCGGGGTCCGCGGCGCCGAGCGGACGCGCGGGCGTGCCGTCGAACCGCAGCGAGGCGAGCCGCAGCGTCTGATCCATGGTCTCGACGTCGTCGCGGACCACTCCCGCGACATCGGCGACCTCGAACATCCGCGCCCCGTCGGCCGTCTGCGCGATCACGATCAGCACATCCGCGAGCATTCCGTCCAGCACGAACCCGCAGGTGCCGGTGAGCGTCCAGGAGTCGGCACCGGGTGCGGCGTGCACCTGCACCCGCTCCGGGGCGAACCGGCCCGCGTCGTCGGCCCAGGCCAGCGCGGCGTTCGAGGATCCCTCCACGATGCCGGGCAGCAGCCGGGCCGCCGCGTCCTCGTCGCCGGAGGCGATGAGCGCCTGTGCGGCGATCGCGATCGAGCCCAGGAACGGTGTCGGGGCCAGGGACGCGCCGAGCTCCTCCAGCACCAGCTGCTCCTCGCGCAGCGTGTAGCCGGCGCCGCCGAACTCCTCCGGCACCGCCAGTCCCGCGATGCCGATCTCCTCGCACAGCAGGCGCCACAGGTCCGCGTCGAAGCGCTCGGCGCTGCGCAGCGCGGTGCGCGTGGCCGCGGAGTCCGCGCGCTGCCCGAGCACGTCGCGGATGAGGGAGACCAGCTCCTGCTGGTCCTCGTCTGGTTCGAACGACATCACAGCTCCTTCGCGAGGATGTCGCGCGCGATGCGCGCGCGGTGGAACGCCGGGGTGCCCCAGGCCGCGGAGAGCGCGGGCGCCAGACCCAGCCAGATCCGCAGCGTGTGCTCGGCGGTGTACCCGATCGCGCCGTGCACCTGCAGCGAGACGCGGGCCGCGAGCATCGCGGCGTCGGAGGCGGCGACCTTCGCGGCCGAGACGGCGCGGTCCGCGTCGTCCTCCCCGGCCCGCAGCGCCGCGTTCCAGATCAGCGGGCGGGCGAAGCTCAGCGCCACCCGCACGTTCGCGAGCTGGTGCTTGAGCGCCTGGAACTCGCCGATCGGACGCCCGAACTGCTCGCGGATCTGCGCGTAGGCGACGGCCTCGTCGAGCATCCGCTCACCCGCGCCGACGAGCATCGCGGCCGCGGCGAGGGCGGCCTCGTTGAGCGCCGCGTCGAGGACCTCGGGATCGAGCGGCGTTCCGGCGTCGTCCGGCGCGAGCCGTGCCGGACGACGGGTCGGGGCGACCGACTCGAACTCCTCCGCGATCGTCCCGCGGTGCAGGGCGCCGTCGCGCACGAGGAACCGGTGCGCGGCGACCGCGGCGTCGACGGCGGCCGGGGCGACGTCGTCGACGGACGCCGTCGCGATCGCACCCGCGGCGAGCTCGGCGCGCGCGGTCTCATCGACCAGGCCGGGCAGCAGCGCGACCGTCTCGAGGTAGGGGCCGGGCACGCCGTGGTAGCCGAGGCGCTCGAAGACGACGACCAGGTCGCTCAGCGATCCGCCGAAGCCCCCCTCGGCCTCGCTCACGCGCAGTCCGAGCAGGCCGAGCTCGGCGAACTGCTCCCACAGGGCGAGGCCCGCGGCGGTGTCCCCGTCGGCCCAGGCTCGGGCGATGTCGGCTCCGCCGGCGCTCTCGACGATGTCGTCGATCGCCTCGGCGAAGGCGACCTGTTCTTCAGTGGGGAGGAATCTCATCAGGAACGCCTTCCGTCTCCGCCGCGGGGCAGACCGAGGATCCGCTCCGCGATGATGTTGCGCTGGACCTCGTTCGTGCCCGCGTAGATCGGGCCCGCGAGGGAGAACTGGTAGTCGTCGACCCAGCGGCCGCCCGCCTCGGCGGACGTGCCGCGCAGCTCGGACTCCGGGCCGAGGATGCGCAGGGCCGTCTCGTGGATGTGCACGTCGAGCTCCGACCAGAACACCTTGTTCACGCTGCCCTCGGCGCCGACCGAGCCGCCCTCGAGCAGCGTGCTCACCGTCTGCCACGTGAACAGGCGGTACGCCTCGGCGCCGATCCAGGCGTCGACGACGGCGTCGTCCTCGTGGCACTGGCGGCGTGCGTCCTGCAGGCCGATCAGGCGCTCGGTCGCGGCGAGGAACCGCCCCGGCGCGCGCAGGGACAGGCCGCGCTCGTTGCCCGCGGTGCTCATCGCCACGCGCCAGCCGTCGCCGGGCGCGCCGAGCACGTCCTCGTCCGGCACGAACACGTCGTCGAAGAAGATCTCCGCGAAGCCCGTGGTGCCGTCCAGCTGCGCGATCGCGCGGACGGTGATGCCCTCGGCGTCCATCGGGAAGAGGAAGTAGGTGAGTCCGCGATGGCGCTCGGCCTCGGGGTCGGAGCGGAACAGGCCGAAGCCCCGGTCCGCCCACACGGCGCGGGAGCTCCAGATCTTCTGACCGTTGAGGACCCAGCCCCCGCGCGCGTCATCGCGACGGGCGGTGCTGCGGATCGCGGCGAGGTCGCTGCCGGCGCCGGGCTCGGACCAGGCCTGCGCCCAGATCAGCGAGCCGTCGGTCATCGCCTTCAGGTAGCGCTCGTGCTGCTGCGGGGTGCCGTGCTCGAACAGGATCGGCGCGAGCAGCGAGATGCCGTTCTGCGCGACCCGGGTCGGGGCGCCGGCACGGTAGTACTCCTCCTCGAAGAGCACCCACTCGGTGATGCCGGCATCGCGCCCGCCGTACTGCTCGGGCCAGGACACGACCGACCATCGGCCCTCGGCGAGCTCCGCCTCCCACTCCCGGTGGGCGGCGAAGCCCTCCTCCGTGTCCATCGACGGCAGGGGCGTCTTCGGGGCGTGCTCCGCGAGCCAGGCGCGCGCCTCCGCGGCGAAGGCCTCCTGCTCCGGGCTGAGATCGAGGTTCATCGTGCTGCTCCGTCCGAGGTGTCGGCCTTGATGGACCTCACGTCGACGCCGCCCAGGGAGTCGCCGCCCACCTCGGCGTTGTGCGCGTGCGCGGCATGGTGCAGGCCGAAGACCGAGTCCATGCCGGCGCGCATGCCCTGCAGGTCCTCGGCCTGGTTCACGGCCTTCTTGGTCAGGGCGAGACCGAGCCGCGGCATCCGTGCGATGCGCTCCGCGATCTCGAGGGTGCGCTGCTCGAGCTCGTCGAGCGGCACCACGTGGTTCACCATCCCCAGCTCCCTGGCGCGGGCCGCGGGCATCCGGTCGCCGGTGTAGAGCATCTCCTTGGCGGCCCGCGGGTTGGTGACCCAGGGGTGCGCGAAGAACTCCACACCGGGGATGCCCATCGTGACCACCGGATCCTGGAAGAAGGCGTCGTCGGCCGCGACGATGAAGTCGCACGACCAGGCGAGCATGAGGCCGCCCGCGATGCAGGCGCCCTGCACCATGGCGATCACCGGCTTGGGGATCTCGCGCCAGCGCCGGCACATGCCGAGGTACACCTCGGACTCGCGGGCGAACCGGGAGTCGACGCCCTGGGCGCCGACGTGATCCCACCAGATCACGGCCTTGCGCTCGAAGCTCTGATCGATGTCGCGCTCCGGGGTGCCGATGTCGTGGCCGGCGCAGAAGTGCTTGCCGTTGCCGCCGAGCACGATCACCTTGACGTCGTCGTCGTCGACCGCGCGCGTGAAGGCGGCGTCCAGCGCATACGTGACCTTGGAGTTCTGCGCGTTGCGATACTGAGGGCGGTTCAACCGGATGATCGCGGTCGAGCCGCGCACCTCGTAGGTGACCACGGCGTCGGCAGTGTCGACGGTCATGACGGGTTCCTCTCTGAACTCGATCGGCCAACCAAACAATCGCTTGGTTTCTTGATACTATACGTGAACGGCATGCCGATGACCATGACTCGATGAGGAGCACGAATGGATGCGACGCAGCACGACGCGGACGAGCGCTTCCGTGCGGAGATCCGCGGCTGGCTGGAGGAGAACCTCACCGGCCGATTCGCGGATCTGCGCGGGAAGGGCGGCTCGGGGCGCGAGCACGAGGACTTCGAGGCGCGCCTCGAATGGAACCGGCACATGGCCGCATCCGGCTGGAGCTGCGTCGCCTGGCCCGTCGAGCACGGCGGCCGCGGGCTCAGCATCTCCCAGCAGGTCATCTTCCATGAGGAGTACGCCAGGGCGGACGCCCCGGTCCGCGTGAACCACCTGGGCGAGGAGCTCGTCGGGCCCACCCTCATGGCGCACGGCAGCGAGGAGCAGAAGGCCCGCTTCCTGCCCCGGATCGCGGCGGTCGAGGACCTGTGGTGCCAGGGGTACTCCGAGCCGGGGGCCGGCTCGGACCTCGCGGCCGTGTCGACCAGGGCGGTGCGCGACGGCGACACCTGGGTGATCAACGGCCAGAAGGTGTGGACCTCCCACGCGCAGAGCGCGCAGTGGTGCTTCGTGATCGCGCGCACCGAGGCCGGATCCACCCGGCATCAGGGGCTCTCGTACCTGCTCGTGCCGATGGAGCAGCCCGGGGTCGAGGTGCGCCCGATCCTGCAGCTGACCGCGACGAGCGAGTTCAACGAGGTGTTCTTCGACGACGCGCGCACCGAGGCGTCGCTCGTCGTCGGCGGCGAGGGGAACGGCTTCAAGGTGGCGATGGCCACCCTCGGCTTCGAGCGCGGCGTCTCCACGCTCGCCCAGCAGATCGCCTTCCGCCGGGAGCTCGACGCCGTGATCGCCACGGCCGAGCGCACGGGCGCGATCGAGGACGCCGTGATCCGCGACCGGCTCGTCAGGGCGCGGATGGAGCTCGAGGTCATCCGCCAGCACGCGCTGCGCACCCTCGGCGGCGAGCAGGGCGATGCGGCATCCGTCGCGAAGCTGCTCTGGTCGCACTGGCACCGCGCGCTCGGGGAGCTCGCGATGGAGGTCGCCGGTCCGGATTCGCTCGTGGTCGGGCCCGACTACGAGCTCGACGACCTGCAGGCCCTGTTCCTGTTCAGCCGGGCCGACACGATCTACGGCGGCTCCGACGAGATCCAGCGCAACGTCATCGCCGAGCGCGTGCTCGGCCTTCCCCGAGAGGCCCGGCCATGAGCGCCGCCCCCGCGTACGTCGACGGACACGGACTGCTGGCCGACAAGCGCGTCGTCATCACCGCCGCCGCCGGCGCCGGCATCGGACAGGCGGCCGCGATCCGCTGCCTGGAGGAGGGCGCGGCGCTCGTCGTGCTCGGCGACACGCACGCCGGCCGGCTCGCCGAGGCGCAGCAGGAGCTCGGCTCCCGTTTCGGCGCGGAGCGGGTGCGCACCGCCGTGTGCGACGTCACCGACGAGGGCCAGGTGCAGGCGTTCCTCGATCACGCGGAGGAGGGCGGGCCGATCGACGTCATGATCAACAACGCCGGTCTCGGCGGGTCGGTCTCGATCCTCGACATGACCGACGAGCAGTGGGGCAAGGTGCTCGACGTGACCCTCACCGGCACCTTCCGCTGCATCCGCGCGGTGGGCCGGCGGATGGTCGCCGCGGGCACCGCGGGCGTCATCGTCAACAACGCCTCGGTGATCGGCTGGCGGGCGCAGACCGAGCAGGCCCACTACGCCGCGGCCAAGGCCGGGGTCATGGCGCTCACCCGCAGCGCGGCGATGGACCTGGCGCCGCACGGCATCCGGGTCAACGCGGTGTCGCCGAGTCTGGCGATGCATCCGTTCCTGGAGAAGGTCACCTCGCCCGAGCTGCTCGAGCAGCTCACGTCGCGCGAGGCGTTCGGGCGCGCAGCGCAGCCCTGGGAGGTCGCCAACGTCATGGTCTTCCTCGCCAGCGCCTATTCGTCGTACATGACCGGCGAGGTCGTGTCCGTCAGCAGTCAGCACGCGTGAGATCAGAGAGAAGAGAGAACATGGCAGAGGCATACATCGTCGACGCCGTCCGCTCGCCCGTGGGCAAGCGCGGCGGATCGCTCTCCGGCATCCATCCGGCCGACCTCGGGGCGCACAGCCTGCGCGCGCTGGTCGACCGCGTCGGCATCGACCCGGGCGTCATCGACGACGTCATCATCGGCACCACGGACACGATCGGCGGCCAGGCGGGCAACGTGGGCCGCTCGGCCGTGCTCGTCGCCGGGTTCCCCGAGCACGTCCCCGGCGTGACGATCGACCGTCAGTGCGGATCCAGCCAGCAGTCGGTGCACTTCGCGGCGCAGGCCGTGATGAGCGGCACCAACGACCTGGTGATCGCGGGCGGACTGCAGAACATGTCGCGGCTGCCGATCTCCTCGGCCATGGTGGCCGGCGAGGCGTACGGCTTCACCACCCCCTTCGCCGAGTCGCCGGGGTGGCAGGCGCGGTACCCCGGGCAGGAGATCTCGCAGTTCGTCGGAGCCGAGATGATCGCCGAGAAGTGGGACATCACCCGCGAGGACATGGAGCAGTTCGCCCTGGAGAGCCACCAGCGCGCTGCGCTGGCCCAGGACGAGGGCCGCTTCGCGAACGAGATCGTGCCGCTGAACGGCCTCGCCTTCGACGAGGGCGTCCGTCGGGACACCTCGCTCGAGCGCATGGCCGGGCTGCAGACGCTGCAGCCGGGCGGGCGCATCACGGCCGCCGTCGCCTCGCAGATCAGCGATGCGTCGAGCGCGGTGCTCGTCGCGAGCGAGAAGGCGGTCGCGGAGCACGGGCTCACCCCGCGCGCGCGGATCCACCACCTCTCGGTGCGCGGCGACAGCCCGGTGTTCATGCTCACCGCGCCGATCCCGGCCACGAAGCACGCGCTGGAGCGCGCCGGCATGACGATCGACGACATCGACCTGTTCGAGGTGAACGAGGCGTTCGCGTCGGTCGTGCTGGCCTGGATGAAGGAGACCGGCGTCCCCCGCGACAAGGTCAACGTGAACGGCGGCGGCATCGCCCTCGGGCACCCGATCGGCGCCACCGGAACGCGCCTGATGGCGACGATGCTGAACGAGCTCGAGCGCACCGGAGGCCGTTACGGCCTGCAGACCATGTGCGAGGGCGGCGGCCTCGCGAACGTCACGATCATCGAGCGCCTCTGAGACGCGCGCGGGGACGGCTCCGCGTCCCCGCGCCCCGGCGCGCCTCCGGCCCCGCACCGTTCGATGCGGGGCCGGAGGCGTCTCTCGGGTCAGAGCAGGGCGGCGGAGGCGGCGCGCAGGTGCACGGCGGCATCCCGGACGATGCGCGTGACCAGCTCGTCGCAGGACGGGAGGTCATCGATCATGCCCACCACGACGCCGGCGGCCAACATGCCGGCGTCGGTGTCGCCGTCGACGAGCCCGGCCTTCAGCAGCATCGGCGTGTTCGCGGCGAGGCTCATCTGCGCCCAGGACCGCCCCGAGGCCTTCTTCATGGCCAGCCCGTCCTTGACGAAGGCCGGCCAGCTGAGCCCCGACATGCGCCGGAACTCGGACGTGCGCCGCAGCGTCGCGAGCATCCGCGACGGCCCGCCGCGCCGCTCGAGCCCCTCGACGAACTCGGTGCGCAGCAGCCGGTGCGGCATGCCGTCGGCCCTGGTGGTGACGACCGTGCCGTCCAGCCCGAAGCCGAGGTAGCGCTGCTTGATCGCCTCCGGGACCGCGCTGTCGCTCGTGAGCAGGAAGCGCGTGCCCATGCCGATCCCGACGGCGCCGTAGGCGAGCGCCGCGGCGAGGCCGCGTCCGTCGTGGAAGCCGCCGGCGGCGATCACCGGGATGTCGACCGCGGAGACCACCGAGGGCAGCAGGATCGAGGTGGGCACGGATCCGGTGTGTCCGCCGCCCTCGCCGCCCTGCACCATGACGGCGTCGACGCCCCAGGCGGCGACCTTCTCGGCGTGCCGCACGGCGCCGATCGACGGGATCACGACGATCCCGTTCTCCTTGAGCCGGTCGATCAGCTCGCGGCGCGGGGCGAGGGCGAAGCTCGCGACGGCGACCCCGTGCCGGATGAGCAGCTCGACGCGGTCGGCCGCGTCCCCGGCATCCGCGCGCAGGTTCACGCCGAAGGGGCGATCGGTGCGCTCGCGCACCTCGATGAGCTGGCGCTCCAGCTCCTCGAGGGTCATCGTCGCCGAGGCCAGGATGCCGAGCGCCCCGGCCTCGGCCGTGGCCGACACGAGCCGGGCGCCGGCGACCCACCCCATCCCGGTCTGCACGATCGGATGGTCGACGCCGGTGAGGGTCGTGAGTGCCGTGGAGAGCAGCGGGGGAGTGGTCATGGGCTCGCCTCTCGTCGTGGCACACCCTAGCAGTTGCTTGGTCGCCGGCCACAAGTTGCCCTAGCATTTGCTTGGTTATATGCTGGCGGACATCCGGCCGCGCCCCGCGCAGGCCGCATGCCCGCGCAGTCTCAAAGGAGAGTCGAACATGGCAGGAATCCTCGATGGCCGAGTCGCCGTCGTCACCGGAGCCGGTCGCGGTCTCGGGCGCGAGCACGCCCTCGAGCTGGCGCGTCAGGGTGCGAAGGTCGTGGTCAACGACCTCGGCACGACGCTCGACGGCGCGGGCGACTCGGTCGGACCGGCGCAGGAGGTCGTCGAGCTGATCCGCGCGGCCGGCGGCGAGGCGGTCGCCAACGGCGCCGACATCGCCGATTTCGCCCAGGCCGGCGAACTGATCGCGCAGGCGATCTCCGAGTTCGGCCGTCTCGACATCCTCGTCAACAACGCGGGCTTCGTGCGGGACCGCATGCTGGTCAACGCCGAGGAGAGCGAGTGGGACGCCGTCATCCGCGTGCACCTGAAGGGGCACTTCGCGCCGCTGCGTCACGCGAGCGCCTACTGGCGCACCGAGGCGAAGGAGGGGCGCCTGCCCGTCGCGCGCGTGATCAACACCTCGTCCGGCGCGGGTCTGCAGGGCAGCGTGGGGCAGGCGGCCTACGCCGCAGCCAAGGGCGGCATCGCGTCGCTCACGCTCGTCGCCGCGCAGGAGCTGGGCCGCTATGGCGTCCGGGTCAACGCGATCGCCCCCTCGGCGCGCACGCGCATGACGGAGGGCCCGTTCGCCGACGCCATGGCGGCGCCCGCGGAGGGCTTCGACCGGATGAACCCGGCGAACGTCTCGCCGATCGTGGCCTGGCTCGCCAGCCCGGACTGCACGGTGACCGGCCGCGTGCTCGAGATCGAGGGCGGCCGGCTCTGCCTCGAAGAGGGATGGAACCACGGCCCGGCCCGCGAGCTCGACCGCCGCTGGGAGGCGGCAGAGGTCGGCGACGCCGTCCGTGCGATGGTCGCCGAAGGCGTCGCGCCCGAGCCGGTGTACGGCGCATGATCGCCGGGGACTGGGCCGGGCAGCTGCTCGGCGAGCGCACGGTCGGCTACACCGAGTCGGACGCGATCCTGTATGCGCTCTCGGTCGGCGCCCGTGCGGACGACCTCGACCTGGTCTTCGAGGACCGCCTGCGCGTGCTCCCGTCGTTCGGCCTGACGCTGTCGCAGTGGGCCCCGGACATCCTCGCGAACGCGGGCGCCTTCGACAACCGCGCCGTGCACGGCGCGCAGACGCTCGAGGTGCACCGTCCGCTTCCCCGCTCGGGTGAGCTGACGCTCTCCGCGCGCGTCGGCGACGTCTGGGACAAGGGCTCCGCGGCCGTCTTCGAGGTCATCGTCGAATGCGACGAGTTCACGGCGATGTGGTCGCTGTTCGCGCCCGGCTACGGCGGCTTCGGCGGCGAGCGGGGTCCCGGCCGCGTCGCGGGCGGGCAGCGTGCCGCGGGAACCCTGGGCGCCGTGTCGACCTTCCCCACGCAGGCCGCGCTGTACCGGCTCACCGGCGACCGTCACCACATCCACATCGACCCCGAGGCCTCCGCCCGCATCGGACAGCCGACGCCCATCCTGCAGGGTCTGTGCACCCTCGCGGCGACGACGCTCGTCCTCGCCGAGGAGCAGGGGTCGTCCGCCGCCGACCTCACGCGCCTGCAGGGGCGCTTCAGCGGATTCGTCGTGCCGGGGGACGACCTCGAGGTCGAGTCCTGGCCGGACGGCGCCTTCGAGTTGCGCCGTGACGGTGTCGCGGTCATCTCCGACGGCGTGGCGGTGTTCGGATGAGCCGGATCCTCGTCGTCGGCGCGACCGGCATGATCGGCAGTCACCTGGCCGCCGATCTCGTCGCGCGCGGGGACGACGTCACCGTGATGTCGCGCCGCGGCCCCTCCGATCGCGACCCGGGCGCTGTCGCCGGCCTGCCGCGGCTCATCGCCGACTACACCGACCCGGATGCCTCTCCCCGCGACCTCGAGGGGTTCGACGGGGTGGTCTTCGCGGCCGGCAACGACATCCGGCACGTGCCCGCCGAGGACGAGGGCGAGGAGTTCTGGGAGCGGATGCAGAGCGGCGGCGTGCCCCGCTTCGCGGCCCGGGCCAAGGCGGCCGGCGTCGCGCGCCTCGTGCAGATCGGCAGCTACTACCACCAGCTGCATCCGGAGTGGGCCGAGCGGATCCCCTACGTCGCGGCACGCCGGGACGCGGACGACCGCACCCGAGCGCTCAGCGACGGATCCTTCGCCGCGATGACCGTGAACCCGCCGTCGATCGTGGGCGCCGACGAGCGCGCGCTGCGCCGCTACGCGCGCATGATCGCGTGGACCCGCGGCGAGCTCGCCGAGCCCGCGCTGTCCGCTCCGCCCGGAGGCACCAACTACATGTCCGTGCGCTCGCTGTCGCAGGCGGTGCTCGGCGCGCTCGATCGGGGTGCGCCCGGGGCGGCCTACCTCGTCGGGGACGAGAATCTCAGCTACACGGAGTACTTCCAGATGCTCGCCGAGGCCGCCGGCAGCGCCGCGGTGATCGAGGAGCGCGACGAGGAGCACCCGTTCCAGCCCGACCGCTTCATCGTGCAGGGCAGGGGCGCGGTCATCTCCTTCGAGCCGGATGCCGCGGAGCAGGCGCTGCTCGGATACGAGCGCCATGACGTCGCCCGCGCCCTGGCCGAGATCGTCGCCGCCGCCGATCGGACGCGCTGACCGTGTCCGCGGTGAACCGGACCTGCGTCAGCGGCATGGCCGCCCTGGCGTGGGAGCTGCCCGAGGAGATCGCGATGTACGCCCGCACGGGCGCCGATCTCGTGGGGCTGCCGATCGCCAAGGTCGTCGGATTCGGCGTCGCGCGCACGGCGGAGCTGCTCGCCGCGCATGGCGTGCGCGTCGGCTATCTCGTGCAGGCGTTCTCCGCCCACCCCGAGGACGACGCCGGATGGGAGCGCGAACTGGCGGCGCTGGTCTCCGGGATCCGCGCCGCGCAGGACCTCGGCGCCGAGGTCGTCTACCTGACGTCGGGTCCCTCCGCGCGGCTCGACTGGGAGGACGCCGCCGACCGCTTCGCCGGGCGCCTGACGCCGGCGGTCGCGGAGGCGCGGGCGCGCGGGATCCGCCTGGCCCTGGAGAACACGCTCCCGATCAAGGCCGACATCAGCTTCACGCACAGCGCCGCCGAGACGTTCGCGCTCGCCGAGCGGCTCGGCATCGGGGTCTGCCTCGACCTGTACTGCTGCTGGCAGGAGCGCGGGCTGACCGCGCTGCTGGCCGCACGGGTCGCGCAGATCGAGATCCTGCAGCTGTCGGACTTCGTCGTCGGCACGTCGACGTTCCCCAACCGCTGGGTTCCGGGCGATGCGGATCTGCCGCTGCCGAGGCTGCTGGCCGCGGCGCTCGGGGCCGGCTACGCGGGGATCGTGGACATCGAGCTGATCGGACCCGCGATCGAGGCGGAGGGGGCGGAGTCGGCCCTGATCCGGTCGGTCGCCTGGCTGCGTGCGCAGCTCGCATCCGCACAGACGCTCCCGGTGGGGGCGCAGAGCACACGAGAGACAAAGGTGAGGTAGAGGTCATGGCCATCGAGATCGAGATGCAGGGCAAGGGCGTGCGGGTCGTCACGATGAACTACCCGCCGGTGAACGCGCTGCCGGTGCAGGGCTGGTTCGACGTCGCCGCCGCGATGCGCGACGCGAGCGCGGACCCGCAGACGCGGGTGGTCGTGCTGCGCGCGGAGGGCCGGGGGTTCAACGCCGGCGTCGACATCAAGGAGATGCAGCGCATCCAGGGGTTCAGCGGGCTGCTCGGCGCGAACCGCGGATGCTTCGAGGCGTTCAAGGCGATCTACGAGTGCGCGGTGCCGGTGGTCTCGGCGGTGAACGGCTTCTGCCTGGGCGGCGGGGTCGGCCTCGTCGGCAACTCGGATGTCATCATCGCCTCGGACGACGCGTACTTCGGCGTGCCAGAGGTCGACCGCGGCGCGCTCGGCGCGGCGACCCATCTCGCCCGACTCGTCCCGCCGCACATGCTGCGCGCGATGTACTTCTCGGCGCGCACCGTCACCGCGCAGCGCCTGCACGAGTACGGCTCGGTCGACCAGGTCGTGCCGCGCGACGAGCTGGACGCGACCGCGCTCGCCTTCGCGGAGCAGATCGCGGCGAAGGATCCGCGCGTGATCCGCGCCGCCAAGGAGGCGCTGAACGGCATCGACCCGGTCGACGTCAACCGCAGCTACCGGTTCGAGCAGGGCTTCACCTTCGAGCTCAACCTGGCCGGCGTCGCCGACGAGCACCGCGACGAGTTCGTCGCGACCGGCCGCACCCTCGACACGTGATGACGCGGGTGCGCAGCGGCGCGGAGATCCGCGCCCTGTTCCGGGACGGGATGACCGTCGGCATCGGCGGCTGGGGGTCGCGGCGCAAGCCGATGGCGCTCGTGCGCGAGCTCGCGCGGTCGGGCGTCCGCGACCTCACCGTGGTGAGCTTCGGCGGGCCCGACGTCGGGATCCTGTGCGCGACGGGCCAGGCCGCGCGCGTCGTGCACGGCTTCGTGTCGCTGGACTCGATCCCCATCGATCCGCACTTCGCCGCCGCCCGGCGCGCGGGGGCGGTCGCGACGACGGAGATGGATGAGGCGATGCTGGTCGCAGGGCTGCGCGCGGCCTCGCGCCGCCTGCCGTTCGAGGTGCTGCGCAACGGCATCGGCTCGGATGCGGTGACGCGCAATCCGGACATCCGCACGATCGTGTCGCCCTACGACGACGCGGAGACGCTGGTCGCGATGCCGGCGATCCCGCTCGACGTCGCGCTCGTGCACGTGGAGCAGGCCGATGCCGCGGGCAACGGGCAGTGCCTCGGCCCCGACGCCTTCTTCGACGAGCTGATCGCCCGGGCGGCCGCCGTGACCGTCGTCTCGGCGGAGCGGGTCGTGAGCACCGAGGAGCTCGCCGCGCAGCATCCGTCGACGCTGATCCTGAACCGCTCGGAGACCGACCACGTCCTGGCGGCGCCGGGAGGAGCGGGCTTCACCGCGATGCTGCCGGAGTACCCGCGGGACGAGGCCGCGCAGCGGCGCTACGCGGACGCCGCGGCCTCACCGGAGGCGTGGGACGCGTTCCTCGCCGACCTCCTCGGCGAGGGGGCACCCGCATGATCACCCGTGCCGAGGTCGCCGCGACCGCCTGCAGCGACCTGTTCCGCGGGGCGGGCGCCGTCCTGGCCAGTTCGTTCGGGGTCATCCCCACCATCGGCGCACGCCTGGCACGGCTGACGCATGCGCCGGAGCTGCTGCTCAGCGACGGCGATGCGACGCTGTTCGCCGACACCCCGGCCGTCGACCGGCCGTTCACTCGGCCCGAGGGGCATCTTCCCTACGCGAAGCTGTTCGAGCTGATCGCCACGGGTCGGCGTCACGTCATCATGGGCGCCCCGCAGCTGGACCGGTTCGGCAACCAGAACCTGTCCGCGATCGGCGACCGGAACCGCCCCACGCATCAGCTCGTGGGGCCGCGGGGTGCCGCGACGAACACGAGCAACCACGCCACGAGCTACTTCGTCCCGCGGCATGCGCCCCGGGTGTTCGTGCCGGACGTCGACATCGTCACCGGGGTCGGCAGCGACAACGCGGCCCGGGTGGGGATGCGATTCCACGATGTGCGCGCGATCGTCACGGACCTCGCCGTGCTGGATCTCTCGGGGCCGGGCGGCACGATGGCGCTGGTCAGCGTGCACCCGGGCGTCGAGGTGGCCTCGGTCGTCGCCGCGACCGGCTTCGCCCTGCACGTGCCGGAGGACGTCCCGCAGACCCGGGAGCCGGATGCCAGGGAGCGGGAGCTGATCCGCACGGTGCTCGATCCCCGACAGCTGAGGGAGCGCGAGATCCGCGGCGTGTGAGCCGCGCCGGGATCCCCTCCTCGCGGCGGCGCGAGGCCGTCCGAGGAGGGGCTGATCGGCGTGCCCGCACCGGCTCGCCGCCCGGTCGCGGTGCGCCCTGACGGGCATTGACGTTCCCACAGCCGACGGATAGCCTGGCGTCGACCAAGCATTTGTTTGGCATCTTGGATGATGCGGAACAAGGAGACCAATGGAGGTTTCAGTGAAAACACAGCGACTGCTCGCCCTGCTGGGCGCGGCCACCCTTGCGGTCACGCTGACGGCCTGCGCCGGCGAGGAGGCCGACGCGAGCGGCTCCGGTGCGGGTGGGGCCAAGGGCGAGATCGTCTTCGGCCTCGACGAGGACAGCACCGGTCCCGGCGCGTCGTACGCCGTCATCGCCGGCAAGACGATCCGCATGGCGGTCGACGAGATCAACGCTGCCGGGGGCATCGGCGGGCAGAAGATCCGGATCGTCGTCGGGAACGACGAATCCGACCCCACCAAGACCCCGACGGTCGTGCGCAAGCTCGTCGACGACGGCGCTCAGGTGCTGCTGCTCGACACGGGCAGCGGTGCCGTGCTGCAGGGCAAGTCCGTCGTGAAGCAGGCGAAGATCCCGGCCATCGCGCCGACCGCCGTCACCACCTCCGTCGCGCTGCCGCCGGACAACGAGTACACCTACATGCTCGCCAACGGCGTCGACCAGTTCGCGAAGGCCTACTGCGGCGCGATCGAGAAGAAGGGCTTCAAGAAGATCGCGGTCCTCTCGGACGCCTCGCCGGCGATCGACAACATCAACAAGCTCGTCATCCCGATCCTCGAGGACTGCGCCGACGTCGTCGCGCAGGAGAGCGCTCCGGTGGACGCGGCCGACCTCAGTGCCCAGGTCGCGCGCATCAAGCAGGCCGACCCCGACGTCATCCTCGTCGCCAGCCTCGGCGGCAACTTCGAGGTGCTCGCCCACAACACCCTGTTCCAGCAGCTGCCGGGCGTGCTGCGGTTCTCGCTCGCCTCGATCGGCAACCAGCCCGACTCCTGGGCGCGCACCAACCCGGGCGCCCTCAAGGACGTCGTGTACATGGGCGCGATCGACAAGAACAACCCGAAGACCGTGGAGCTCGAGAAGAAGCTCAAGGCGGCCAACGGGAACGACTACCGCCTCACCGCCTACGACGCACAGGCCTACGACTCGGTCTACCTGCTGAAGGCCGCGATCGAGGCCGCCGGCGGCGCCGACGACCCCACGGCCGTGCGCGACGCGCTCAACAAGATCTCCGGATTCGAGGCGTCGTTCGGGCAGACCGGCTTCACGCTCTCGTTCACCGCGGACAAGCACATGGGCGCCGACGGGCTCTGCGGCCTCGTGCTGTCGGGCTTCGACGCGAAGAACCAGCCGACCGGCGCATGGCCGGACTTCCAGCTCCCCTGCACCGTGGGCTGACATGACCGATCCACAGCTGTGGCTCTCCGTCCTGGAGATCGGGAGCTTCTTCGGACTGATCGCGCTGGCCTACCAGCTGACGCTGATCGGCGCCGGGTTCTTCAACTTCGCCATCGGGCCCTACGCGATGACGGCGGCGCTCGGAGCCTCGTGGCTCACGATCCAGATGAAGCTTCCCGTCGTCGTCAGCCTGCTGCTCGGCATCGTGATCGCCGTGATCGTGAGCGGCCTGACCGAGTTGCTCGTCGTCCGCCAGGTGCAGAAGCGATCGGGAGCGGGAGAGCTTCCCGCCCTCGTCGCGGTCACGGCTGTGCTGTTCATCGTCCAGCAGGGCGCGGGCGCCGTCTTCGGCCGCCCCGCCCTGCCCGGGCAGGTGCTCGTCTCGTTCGGCCCGTGGCAGTTCGGTGACGTGCACCTGTCCGGCACGACCGTCGTGCTCGTCGTCTCGACGGCGCTCATCTTCATCGCCGTGTCGGCATGGATGAGATACAGCCGCATCGGGCGTCTGCTGCGCGCGGTCGGGGACAACCGCGCGGCGGCCGCCCTGCTGGGCCTCCCGGTCGGCCGGATCCGCCTGATCGCCTTCCTGCTCTCCGGCCTCATCGCCGGTGTCGCCGGTCTGCTCTACGCGCCCAAGACGGGCGTGGCCTTCACGAGCGGTCTGGCGTGGACGCTGGTCGGGTTCCTGGCCCTCGTCATCGGCGGCACCGGCCGCACCTGGGCGCCGCTCGTCGGCGGACTGGTGCTCGGCGCGATCCAGGTGTTCGCACCGTTCTACTTCGGCAGCATGGGGCCGACCACCATGGTCCTCCTCATCGCGCTGCTGTTCTTCGCCTTCCGCCCCCAGGGCCTCTTCGCGATGCGGGTGCGGATATGACGACTCAGGAGGAGATCGTGACTTCCGCGACGCAGACGGCGCCCCTCGCCGTGCCCCGCACGTCGCCGCGCCGGCTGATCGTGCCCGCCGTGGCCGTGGGGATCGGCGCCCTCGCGCTCGTCTGGGCCGGCGGCAGCGGCTTCCGGCAGGACCTGCTGGTGATGGTCGCGGTCTATGCGCTCATCGCCCTGGGCATGTACATCCCGTTCGTGATGGCCGGATCCATGTCGATGGCGTACGCCGCGTACGCCGCGATCGGCGCCTACAGCGTGGCGATCGTGACGACCGAGACGAACCTGCCGCCGCTGCTGGGATGGCTGATCGGGCCGCTCATCTCAGCGGCGGTCGCGGTCGTCCTCGGCCTGCTCACCCGTCGGCTCAGCGGGTTCTATCTCGCGGCCGTGACCCTGCTGTTCAGCATGGCGTTCGAGCCCTGGCTCATCGCCCTGGAGCCGATCACCGGCGGCTCCGCGGGCATCGGAGGCATCCCGACCCCGACGATCTTCGGCTGGGAGGCGCCGCGGCTGCTGCTGATCGCGCTGGCCCTCGCCCTCGTGATCGTCGTGGCCACGCTGATCGACCGGATCCGCACCGGGGCCTGGGGCGTCACTGTGCGCACCATGCGCGACGTGCCGTCCGCCGTCGAGGCGACCGGCACGCGCACGACCACGCTCACCACGGTCACGCTGGCCGTGGGCGCGGCGATCGCGTCGCTGGCGGGCGCGCTGTTCGTGTCGTTCATGCTCAGCATCACTCCGGAGACGTTCACGCTGTCGATCGTCTTCATGGCGCTGTTCGTGCCGCTGATCGGCGGGCAGTCGACGGCGTGGGGCTGCGTGGTCGGCGCGATCGTCGTGATCCAGCTCACCGCCAACATGCCCTCGGAGTTCGAGGGGTCCGGTCAGCTGGTGCTCGCGGTCGGGGTGCTGCTGATCCTGCTCATCGCCCCGTCGGGGCTCATCGGGTACGGCCGGATGCTCACGACCTGGGTCCGCCGACGCCTCGGAAAGGAGCGCTCATGACCGGGCACGCGATCGGCGACGTGGTGCTGCGCGGCGAGGGCCTGCGCAAGGCCTACGTCGGGCTCGTCGCCGTCGACGACGTCTCCTTCCACGTCCGCCGCGGAGAGATCCTGGGCCTGGTCGGCCCCAACGGCGCCGGCAAGACGACGCTCGTCGACCTCATCACGGGCATCCAGCGCTCCGACGCCGGGACCCTCACGCTGGACGGAGAGGGCCTGGTCGGTCCCACCGCGGTGCGCGCCCGCCGGGGGCTCTCGCGCACCTTCCAGCACCCGCACCTCGCGCTGGAGCTGACGGTGCGCGAGAACCTGCTCGTCGGCGCCGCCGCGCAGCGCTTCCCGTCGTGGTGGCGCATGACCGCGGGCGTCGTCACCGACGGGATCCGGCACCGCAGGCAGGAGCAGGAGCGCGTGCTGCGCATCGCGCAGGAGCTCGGCGTGCCCGGTCTGGACGAACCGTGCGCGAACCTGTCGCTGGGGGAGCAGCGGCTGGTCGAGGTCGCGCGCGCCCTCACGCAGGACCCGCTCGTGATGCTGCTCGACGAGCCCTTCGCCGGCGCCGACGCGGACTCGATCGCGGGCATCATCGATGCGATCCGTCAGGTCCAGGCGCGCGGGCACGCGGTCATCCTCGTCGATCACAACGTCGACCTGCTCACCTCGCTCGCCGACCGGGTCATGCTCCTGGCGCAGGGCAGGCAGGTGTTCGAGGGCGCTCCGGCGGACTGCCTGGCGAGCCCCGAGATGCAGCGCGTCTACTTCGGAACGAGCCAGGAGGAGGCCGCATGAGCGCGGATCTCTCCGTCACCGGACTCACGGTGCGGTACGGGACGGCGACCGCCGTCGAGAACGCGACGCTGACCGCGCCGGCGGGCCGGATCACGGCGGTCGTCGGTCCGAACGGCGCCGGCAAGTCGAGCCTCGCCCTCGGGGTGTACGGCGCCGTGGCGGCGACCGGGACCATCCGGCTCGGCGACGTCGACCTGTCGTCGATGCCGTCGATCGAGCGGGCGCGGGCCGGGCTGGCGATCGTGCCGCAGGGGCGCCAGCTGTTCCCGAAGCTCACCGTGCGCGACAACCTGCAGGTCATGGCGGAGCTGCTCAAGCTCAAGCGCAGCGCGGTGGAGCAGGCGCTGGACCGGTTCCCGGCGCTGCGCGAGCGTGAACGCCGCCTCGCCGGCGTGCTCTCCGGCGGCGAGCAGCAGATGCTCGTGGTCAGCCGTGCCCTCATGGGGGACCCGCACTGCCTGGTGCTCGACGAGATGATGACGGGCCTCGCGCCCAAGATCGTCAACGGACTCGTCGACGCGATCCGAGAGATCGCGGACCGCGGCGCCTCCGTGCTCATCGTCGACCCGGCGATCGGGCCCCTCGAGCGGGCGATCGACCGCGGCTACGTGCTGCTGCGCGCGCAGCTCGGTGCGGCCTGCGACGACGTCGCCGCGCTCGACGACGGCTACCAGCGCGCGATGGGCATCATCCAACACGAGATGGGAGCAGAATGAACGTCCCTGCACTGGACCCGATCCGCACCGCCGAGTACGTGGCGCAGGGGTGGTGGGGCGACATGACGATCGCCGACCACGTCGCGCGCAACGCGCAGAGCATCCCGGATCGGACGGCGTACGCGGTCGACGGCGACGAACTGAGCTGGCGGGAGTACGACCGCCAGATCGATGTGCTCGCGCAGGCGCTCGCGGCGCTGCTGCCGCGGGGCGCGCGGTTCGGCATGCTGCTGCCCGACTGCGGGGAGTTCCACGTCGCCCTGTGCGCCGCCGAACGCAGCGGCACCGTCGCGGTCGGCATGGGCGCGCGCTCGGGGAGGGACGAGATCCGGCACCTCATGTCGCAGTCCGGATCCGAGGTGCTCGTGATGCGCGAGACCCACCGCGACCGCCCCGCGCTCGACTACGCCGCGGACCTCCGCGCGGACGGCTGGCCGCTCGCCTGCCTGGTCATCGTCGACGCCACCGGCCCCGTGCGCGCGCACCGCTTCGACGACGGCGCCGTCACGACCCATGCCGTGCCCCGCGCCTCGCTCGAGGAGACGCGCGCCAGGGCCGCCGGTCCGAACGAGCTGACGATGCTGAACTCGACGTCCGGCACGACCGGACGGCCCAAGCTCGTCACGCAGTTCGCGAACCGCCTGATCGCGTTCTCGAAGATGGCGTTCGAGGCCGCGGACTTCACCCCCGACGACGTGATGCTCGGCGCGGTCCCCGGACCGTTCGGCTTCGGGCTGTGGACCGCGCACTACGCGACCGCGATGCTGGGGATGAAGACGGTGCTGATGCCGACGTTCACGGTCGACGAGATGATCCGTCTGATCGACGAGCAGGACGTCACGATCCTGGCCTGCGTGAGCACCCAGTTCAAGATGATGCTGGACGCCCCGAGTCTCGGCGACGCGTCGCTGGCGACCCTGCGGGCCATGTTCACCGGCGGGGAGGCGGTGCCCTACGAGCGCGCCCTGCAGTTCGAGGAGCGCGTCGGGGCGAAGGTGCTGCAGTTCTACGGCTCGAACGAGTCCGGCGCGATCAGCAACACGAGCCTGCGCGACACGGCGGAGCAGCGGCTGCGCACGGCGGGCCGGGTGATCGACGTCATGAACATGCGGCTGTACGACGCCCAGGGCAACGACATCACCGACACCGGCGGCCCCGGCCGCCCCGGTGTCAGCGGACCCACCATCTGCCTGGGCTACTACGGCGACCCCGGCGCGAACGAGGAGCTGTTCCACGATGGGCGCCTGATGATGCCCGACCTGGTGACGGTGGACGCCGACGGGTACCTGCGGGTGGTCGGCCGTACGAGCGACCTCATCATCCGCGGCGGCAAGAACATCTCCGCCGTCGAGGTCGAGGAGCTCGTCGAGGCGCACCCCTCCGTACTGATGGCCTCGGCGGTCCCCGTCCCCGACGACGTGTTCGGCGAGCGCATCGGCGTCGCGGTGACGGTGCGGGATGCGGCGGTCACGGTCGCGGCCCTCACCGAGTACCTCGCCGGCCGCGGCATCTCCAAGCATCTGTACCCGGAGCGCGTGGTCGTCGTCGACGAGCTGCCGCGGGCTGCCGGAGGCAAGGTCGCCAAGGGCGCCGTGCGCGAGATCGTGGCCGCACAGACGCAGACGGACGTCGATCTGCGCGAGGTCGTGTCGGCCTGACGCACGGGAAGAGGGGCGCCGGGATCCCGGCGCCCCTCTTCGCGTTCCCGTGCGGGTCGGCTCCGCCTCGGGGTCAGCGGGTGCTGAGCCCGTCGTGGAGCAGCTTGAGGAACTGCTCGGTCATGCTCGCCACGGTGTGCCGTCCGCCGGGCCGGTACCACTGCACCGTGGCCCAGACCGCGTCGCGGATGAAACGATAGGTCACGGCGGGGTCGCCCTCGGCGCGGAATACGCCGGCCTCCTGGCCCGCGCGGAGCTGGGCGATCCAGATCTTCTCGATCCGGGTGCTCTCCGCCAGGAGGAACTCGAAGCCCGGCTGGGTCGAGAGGAAGGCGGCCTCGTTCTGATAGAGGCCGACGGCGGCCGGCTCGCGATCGATGGTCTCGAACGCGCACTCGATGAGCGCGTCGATGCCTGCCCGGGGATCCGTGGCGTTCGCGGCGATCTCGTCGTAGCGGGTGAGCAGGCGGTCCATGAAGCCGTGCAGGATCTCCTGCAGCATGGCCTCCTTCGACGCGAAGTGGTGGTAGAGGCTCCCCGACAGGATGCCCGCCTCCTCCGCGATGTCCCGCACCGTGGTCGCGGAGTAGCCGCGACGGGAGATCAGGCGCGCGGCGATGGCCAGAATCTCATCGCGTCGCTCGGAGCTCTGCTCCACTTTGGTCTTGGTCGCGGTGGACATCCTCGTCACTCATCCCCCTCTGCACCCAAGCGTTTGCTTGAATGTGCGGTTTCAATGTCTAGCACATCAGGTCCGTCGGCACCATGTCGACGCGCCGCGCCCGGAGTCGCGGCATCGATCTCCGCGGCGAGCGGTCCGGACAGCGCGGCGGCCACGGTCCCCGCGTCCCAGCGCACGGCCGACACCTCCCGTGCGATCCGGGGTGGCCGGAACAGTCCGAGGCGCTCGCCGTCGAAGCGGAGCACGTGTCCGTTCAGGGTGCGCGAGGCGTCGCCGAGCAGGTGCACGACGACCGGGGCCACGCCCTCCGGCGGGCCGCCCTTGTCCTCGCCGGCGTCGCCCATCTGCGCGGACATGCCCGTGCGTGCGCGCGGGGCGAGGCCGTTGATGCGGATGCCGCTGCGGGCGAGCTCGAGCGACAGCCCGTACACCAGCCCGAGGGCCGCGGCCTTGGTGGTGCCGTAGAGCGCGAGGTCCTCGGCGCCGAGGAGCGACCCCGAGACGATGACGACGATGCTCCCGCCCGGGCCCATCGTTCGGGCCGCCGCCCGCACCGTGCCGAGGGTGCCGCCGACGTTCACGTCCAGGGTCCTGCGGATGGTGTCCTCGGGCTGGGCGAGGAGGGGCCCGGGGCTCAGCAGGGCCGCATTGGCGACGAAGCCGTCGAGCCGACCGAACGCGTCGAGCGCGGCTGCCGCGATGCGCTCCCCGGCGCCCGGTGCCGCGATGTCGACCGCGAGCGCCAGCGCGTCGCCGCCCGCCGCGGCGATCTCCGCGACGACGGCCGCCGCGGCGCCGGCGGCGACGTCGGCCACGACGAGGCGGGCGCCCTCCCCGGCTGCCGCGAGGGCGTAGGCGCGGCCGAGTCCGCCGCCGGCGCCGGTGATCGCCACGACCTTCCCCGCCAGTGCACCGGGTGCCTGACTCATCTGCGCCTCCTCGCGCTGCGGAACGCCCACACGGTACCAAACAAACGCTAGTTTGTCACGCATGCGCCGGGGGCTTGTCGCTCCGACGGGGTCCGACTATGCTTGTACCATACAAGCGTTTGCTTGGCAGTCATCGTCGACGGGACCCTCATGCTGCACTCCGACACTCGCCGCCTGAGCTACAACGACACGGATCCGGCCGGCATCCTCTACTACGCGAGCTGGTTCCCCAAGATGGAGGCGCTGCTCAGCGACTTCCTCTACCGGCACGGCTACCGCCAGGACCACTCCCTGTCCGCGCGCGGCTGGACGACCGTGACGCGCGCCACCGAGTGCGAGTACCTCGTCGCCGCGAAGCTGTTCGACGAGATCCGCCTCGAGCTGCGGATCGGCCGCATCGGGGCGAGCTCGTTCCAGGTCGCGTACCGGATGGTGCGCCTGGTCGACGACGCCCTCGTCTCACGCGCCGTCACGACGCTCGTGCTGGTCGACGCGGACCAGCGGGCGATCCGCATCCCGGCGGACTTCCGCCGTCAGCTCGAGGAATGGGCTGCGGCGTGACCGGGCTCGACGGGATCACCCCGCACAGCCCGGCGCAGCTCGCGGCCTGGGACGCGGGGGTGCAGCCCGAGCCCGAGCAGGTCGCTCCCGGGGTGTGGGCGCTGCCGGTGCCCATCCCGGCCGGCACCATCCCGCACACGCTCTGCTACGCGCTGATCGGAACCGACGGCGTGCACCTGATCGATCCCGGTTGGGACGAGCCGGACAGCGTCGCCGCGCTCGTCGCCGGCCTCGCCGCGATCGGGTGCACCCTCGCCGACGTGCGCACGGTGATCGCCACGCACTTCCACCCCGACCACCTGGGCGCCGCCGACACGCTGCGCCGGCACGGGGCCCGCGTCGTGTTCTCCGGGGTGGAGGACGTCGTGCTGCGCCAGGAGACCGCGCCGGCGGCCTCCGACGGCGACGCGTATCGGGTGCAGCTGCGCGAGTGGGGAGTCCCCGAGGAGCGCTGGGAGGAGCTGCTGGCCTCGTTCGACCGCGCCGGCCTCATCCCCACGGAGTCCCCCGACCTCCCGGTCGCCGACGGAGCGGTGCTGGATCTGGGCGGTCACCGGCTGCGCGTGATCGCCACGCCGGGGCACACCGACGGGCACATCTGCCTGGTCGACGACGAGCGGCGGCTGCTGTACTCGGGCGACCACGTGCTGCCCCGGATCTACCCGGGGATCGGTATCGGGGTGCTCCCCGGCGGCGATCCGCTCGGCGACTACTTCGACTCCCTGGACCGGCTGGCCCGCTACGACGACCACCTGGTGCTCCCCGGGCACGAGTTCTGCTTCCGCGGTCTCGGCGCGCGACGGCGGCAGCTCGTCCGCCACCACCTGCGGCGCACCGACGAGCTCGCCGGGCTGCTGCGGGAGCGCCGCGACCGGTCGATCTGGGACTACGCGAGCCGGCTCACGTGGACGGCCGGCTGGGAGGGGCTGACCGGGTTCTGGCTGCACTCGGCGCTGCGGCAGACGGCGCTGCACCGCGCCTACGCGGGCAGCGACCGCTCCCGCGCACGCCTCGCGGCCCATCGCGCGGAGCACGTGCGGGGCTGAGGGCTCACAGCTCCCGGGCGAACCGCCAGGCCTGGGCCGCGATCCGCTCGGCCTGCGCCGCGAACGACGCGGGGGTGCGATCGCTCGCCCCCATGGCACCCCGGGCCATCCGGGTGTACACGTTCTCGACGATGCACGCGACCTTCCACCAGTTGTACGCCACGGCGAAGCGGAGGGCCGACACATCGGCGGAGGGGGACGCCGCGACGTACATCTCGACGAGCTCGTCGCGGGAGGGGAACCCCGCCGCCAGCGTGGGCGGGTTCTCCAGGGCCCTCACGTCGTCGCCGGGCTCGGTCCAGTACGTGAGGAGCTGACCGAGGTCGGCCAGCGGATCCCCGACCGTCGTGAGCTCCCAGTCCAGCACGGCGCGGATGGCGCCGTCCGGTCCGTACACGCAGTTGTCGATGCGGTAGTCGCCGTGCACGATCCCCGGAGCGCCCTGCGCCGGCATCCGCTCGGTGAGCCGATCGTGCGCCCGGCCGATGTCATCGAGGACGCGCACGCGATCGGCGGCCCAGTTCGTGGACCAGCGCTTCAGCTGCCGCGCGTAGTAGTCGTCGCGCTCGGCCAGCGCCCCCCAGCCCACGTCGCGCGGATCGACGGAGTGCAGCTGCGCGAGCGTGGACATGAGCGAGCGTGCGAAGTCGCCGCGGCGGTCCTCGGGGACGGCGGCCTCGACCGCCGCGGGGTCGCGCAGGATGATCCCGTCGACGAACTCCATCACGTAGAACGGTGCTCCCGTGATCCGCACGTCGTCGGTGCGGCCCGCCACCGCGGGCACGGTCACGGCGGTCCCGGCCAGGCGGGTGAGCACGTCGGCCTCGCGCAGCACATCGTGCGAGCGCGAGCCGCCCATGCCGAGCGGCGCGCGGCGCAGCACCCAGGCCGAGCCCGCCTCGTCCGTGGCCCGGTAGGTGAGGTTCGACCGGCCGCCGGCGATCCGCTGGAACGACACGCTCCCGGTCACTCCGGCGACGGAGTCGGCGAACCACGCCGAGACCGCGGCCTCGCGCAGGCCCGGGTCGTCCGTCGTGCTGTCCTGGTTCACGCGGGGAGCCTTTCGTCGGGGACGGCGATGCCGTCGAGGAAGACCGTGACGATCGCCTCGGCGACCCGGTCGACACCCTGCGCGTCAGTGGGGGCGATCGAGCGCGGGGTCAGCCAGACCGCGTCGCGGATGAGTACGTAGAGGACGTCGACCGGCACGTCGCGTCGGAAGTCGCCGTCGGCCGCGCCCTGTGCGAGCACGCCCTCCCAGCTCTCCCGGATCGTGCGCGCGGCGGCGCGGATCTCCTCGCGCGACGGGAGCCGGCGCAGGTAGCCCGTCTCGCGCTGGTAGATCTCGGAGGCGTGCGCGTGCGCCCGGCTGACGCGGGTCGACGCGACGACGAGGCGGCGCAGCGCCGCCCGGGCGTCCTGCTCGTCCGCGAGGATCTCGCGGTACTGCGCGAGCAGCTCCTCGAGATAGCGGGTGACGATGCGATCCGCCATCGCATCCTTCGAGGGGAAGTAGTGGTAGAGGCTGCCCGAGAGGATGCCCGTGCGCGCCGCGATGTCGCGCACCGTGGTCCCCGCGATGCCCTTCTCCGCGAACAGCGCCGACGCGTGCTCGAGGATCAGCTCGTTGCGCTCCTGCCGTTCCATCCGCTCCGCCGTCCCCTGTCGTGGCGCCGTTCCCGGCGCCGTCCTGCGCTCGACTATACAACCAATCAAGCGTTTGCTACGCTCCTTGGAAACAAGCACTTGTTAGGCCTTCGAGGCATACGGATCGGTGAGGATCACAGTGTCGGACAAGACAATGACGGAAGCAGAGGTGGTCAGCCGGCTGCGCTCTGGCATGACCATCGGAATCGGCGGATGGGGCTCGCGGCGCAAGCCGATGTCGCTCGTCAAGGAGATCGTGAAGTCGGATCTGCGCGACCTGACGATCGTTTCGTACGGCGGCCCCGACGTCGGCCTGCTGTGCGCGGCGGGCAAGGTGAGGAAGGTCGTCTTCGGCTTCGTGTCGCTGGACTCGATCCCGCTCGACCCGCACTTCCGGGCCGCCCGGCAGAACGGCGAGATCGAGGTGGAGGAGTACGACGAGGGGATGCTCCAGTGGGGGCTCCAGGCCGCCGGCATCCGCCTGCCCTACCTGCCGACCCGCGCGGGCCTCGGATCCGACGTGATGCGCGTCAACCCGCACCTCAAGACGGTCGTCGACCCGTACCAGGGCGAGACGCTGGTCGCGATGCCGGCGATCCCGCTGGATGCGGCCCTCGTGCACATGAACCGCGCGGACATCCACGGCAACGCGCAGTACCTCGGACCGGACCTCTACTTCGACGACCTGTTCTGCCTGGCCGCGGAGAACGCCTACGTCTCGGCCGAGCGCATCGTCCCCACGGCCGAGCTCGCCGCGGAGGCGCACCCCGCCACCATCCGCATCCCCCGGCTGCTGGTGTCCGGCGTCGTCGAGGCGCCGGGCGGTGCGCACTTCACCTCCTGCGTGCCCGACTACGAGCGCGATGAGCAGTTCCAGCGCGACTACGTCGCCGCCGCCAAGGACCCCGAGCAGTGGCAGCAGTGGCTGGACCGCTACCTCGGCGCCCCCGCCCCCCTCACGAACGGAGCCCGCGCATGAGCGACATCACCCGTGCGGAGGTCTGCGCCGTCGCGTGCGCCGATGCCTACCGCGACAACGGCGAGGTCATCGCCAGCGCCTTCGGCATCGTGCCCGCGATCGGAGTGCGCCTCGCCCGCCACACCTTCTCACCCGACCTCGTCATCTCCGACGGGGAGGCGACGGCCGTGCGCGGCACCTGGGCCGTCGGCGCCCCCGCCGAGGGCGATGTCGAGGCGTGGCTCCCCTTCAACCAGATCTTCACGCTGGTCTGGAACGGCAAGCGTCACATCACGATGATCCCGACGCAGCTCGACCCCTACGGCAACGCCAACATCTCGGCGATCGGCGACCACGCCAAGCCCAAGGTGCAGCTGCTCGGGGTGCGCGGCGCCCCCGGCAACTCGGTCTACCACCCGACCAGCTACTGGGTGCCCGCGCACAGCACCCGGGTGTTCGTGCCGCAGGTCGACATGGTCTCCGGCGTCGGCAACGACAACGCCAAGGCCGCAGGGCCCTCGGTCACCAAGCACCACGATCTGCGGTACGTCGTCACCGATCTGGCCGTGCTCGACTACGAGCCCGAGAGCGGACGTCTGCGCCTGAAGTCGGTGCACCCGGGCGTGAGCGTGGACGAGGTCGTGGCGGCGACCGGCTTCGACCTGGTCGTCCCGGACGAGGTGCCCGAGACGCGCACGCCGACCGACGAGGAGCTCGAGCTCATCCGCACCGTCATCGACCCGCGCGGCCTGCGCGATCACGAGGTGAAGGCATGATCGGATCCCCGGCGCTGCGCACCCGCGCCACGGAGCTGTTCGGGGTGCGGTACCCGATCGTCCAGACGGGCATGGGCTACGTGTCGGACGCGAAGCTGACGGCGGCCACCGCCCGGGCCGGAGGGCTCGGCATCATCGCCGGGGGCATGCTCTCGCTCGAGGAGCTGGCCGCGGCGATCGACGAGGTGCAGGACAGCACCGACGCGAACTTCGGCGTCAACATCCGCGCCAACCAGGAGGACGTCGACAAGCGCGTCGACCTGCTCATCCGCTCGGGGGTCAAGGTCGCCTCGTTCGCCCTCGCCCCCAAGCGCGAGCTGATCGACCGCCTCAAGGAGGCGGGCCTCGTCGTGGTGCCGTCGATCGGCGCGCGGCGTCATGCCGAGAAGGTCGCCGCATGGGGCGTCGACGCGGTGATCGTGCAGGGCGGGGAGGGCGGCGGCCACACCGGCGCCGTTCCGACCAGCCTGCTGCTGCCGCAGGTCGTGGACGCCGTCGACATCCCGGTGATCGCGGCGGGCGGCTACTTCGACGGCCGCGGCCTCGTCGCGGCGCTGGCGTACGGCGCCGAGGGCATCGCGATGGGCACCCGCTTCATGATGACCTCCGACTCGCCGGTCGCCCCCTCCGTCAAGGACGTGTACCTCTCGAAGAGCGTGAACGACACGGTCGTCACGCTCGAGATCGACGGAGTGCCGCAGCGCGTGCTGCGCGCCGGCACGATCGACAAGCTCGAGAGCACCCGCGGCCCGCAGCGGATGCTCCGCGCCGCGCGCAACGCGATCGCCTTCCAGCGCCTGTCCGGCACGCCGTGGAGCCACATGATCCGCGAGGGTCTGGCGATGCGCAAGGACGAGGGGCTCAAGTGGAGCCAGGTGATCATGGCGGCGAACGCCCCGATGCTCTACCGTTCCGCGCTGCTCGAGGGCAACGCAGAGCTCGGCGTCATGGCCACCGGTCAGGTGGTCGGGCTGATCGACGACGTCCCCAGCGTCGCCGAGCTGATCGAGCGCATCATCGCGGAGGCCGACGGCGTGCTCGCCCGGCTCGCCGCCCCCGCACACATCAACGCACAGGCATAGCCGGCACCGCGCCGGCAGGAACTCGATGAGGAGACCGCAATGACGGATCAACTGGACGGCCGCGTGGTCGTCGTCACCGGAGCAGGACGCGGCATCGGTCGTGAGCATGCGCTGCTCGCCGCCGCCGAGGGGGCCAAGGTCGTCGTCAACGACACCGGCGCGGGCGCCGACGGCTCGGGCACCGACGACTCGGTCGCCGCCGCCGTCGTGGCCGAGATCACGGCCGCGGGGGGCACGGCGATCGCCAGCACCGACGACGTGACGACCATCGAGGGCGCGCAGCGGCTGCTGGACGCCGCCCTCGAGGCCTTCGGCGAGGTGCACGGCCTGGTCAACAACGCCGGCATCCTGCGCGACCGCATGTTCGTGAACATGAGCGAGGCGGAGTGGGACGACGTGATCACCGGGCAGCTGCGGGGCACCTTCGCCCCGTGCCGCGTGTTCGGCGCGCACTGGCGCGACCGCTCGAAGGAGGGTGCCGAGGTCAAGGCCTCGATCGTGAACGTGTCGAGCACCTCGGGTCTGATCGGCGCCGTCGGGCAGAGCAACTACGGCGCGGCCAAGGCCGGCATCGCCTCGCTCACCCAGATCATCGCGCAGGAGATGTCCCGGTACGGGGTGCGCGCGAACGCGATCACCCCGGTCGCCCGCACCCGCATGACCGAGAACGTCCCCGGCATCAAGGAGATGGTCGCGGTCCCCGAGGATCCGGAGGCCTTCGACGTCTACCACCCCGGGAACGTCTCGCCCGTCGTGGCGTACCTGCTCACCGAGGACTGCCCGTCGACGGGATCGGTGTTCTACGCGAAGGGCGGCGAGATCCGCCAGTTCCAGCCGTGGAGCTACGGCAAGATCATCGACAAGGGCGCCCGCTGGACCGTCGAGGAGCTTCAGAAGGAGATGGCCGACCTTGTCTGAGCAGACCGCCCCGGTCCCCGGACCCGGACACGCCCTCGCGCAGGACCGCGCCGTCGTCATCACGGCGGCGGCCGGCACCGGCATCGGCTTCGCCGCCGCTCAGCGCTTCGCGATCAACGGCGCGAAGCTCACGATCAGCGACCGCCACGAGCGCCGGCTCGAGGAGGCCGCCGACCGTCTCGAGGCCGAGTTCGGCGTGCGTCCGCATGCGGTGCCGTGCGACGTCACCGACCAGGCCCAGGTCGACCACCTGATGGACAGCGCGGCGGAGCGGTACGGCCGCATCGACGTGCTGGTCAACAACGCCGGCCTCGGCGGAACCGCCAGCGTCATGGAGATGACCGATGAGCAGTGGTCCTCGGTGCTCGACGTCACGCTCACCAGCACGTTCCGGGCGACCCGCTCGGTGCTGCGGCACATGATCCCGCAGGGTTCGGGGGCGATCATCAACAACGCCTCGGTCGTCGGCTGGCGCGCGCAGGCCGGACAGGCGCACTACGCCGCCGCGAAGGCCGGCGTCATGGCGCTGACCCGGGCGTCGGCGATGGACGTCGCCCCGCACGGCATCCGCATCAACGCCGTGTCGCCCAGCATCGCCATGCACGCACACCTCGCCAAGGTGACCAGCGACGACCTGCTCGCGCAGCTCAGTGCACAGGAGGCGTTCGGACGGGCGGCGGAGCCGTGGGAGATCGCGAACGTCATGGTCTTCCTCGCCAGCGACTACTCGTCGTACATGACGGGCGAGGTCGTCTCCGTCAGCAGCCAGCACGCGTGAGAGCGGGGACGACATGGCGAATCTGAAGGCGGTGGGCACGGTCGGCGAGACCTTCGTCCTCGACGTCGAGCGCGGCAAGATCCGCGAGTTCGCCGGGGCGACGCGATCGACCAACCCGGCCTACCTCGAGCGGGAGGCGCCGGTCTCCCCGCCCACGTTCCTCACGGTGACGAACTTCTGGCAGCCGCCGGCGGGCAACCCGTGGCCGGCCGCCGAGCTCGACGGCAAGCGCGTGCTGCACGCCGAGCAGCAGTACGAGTTCTTCGGCCCGCCGCCCTCCGCGGGCACCCGGCTGCAGTGCACCTCGCGGATCGAGGACATGTACGTCAAGGAGGGGCGCCGCGGCGGTGCGCTGACGTTCGTCGTGATGGTGACGGACTTCGTCGACGAGAGCGGCACGCTGGTCGCCCGCTCCACCATGACCGGGGTCGAGACGGCCCGGGCCGCGAAGGAGGACTCATGAGCGAGCGCACCGCACCCGCATCCTGGACGCTGCCGCCGCAGACGCGGACGGACTTCGTGCGCTACCAGGGCGCCTCGGGGGACATGAACCCGATCCACCACGACCAGACCTACGCGGAGGCGGCCGGATACCCGTCGCCGTTCTCGGTGGGGATGCTGCAGGCGGGGCTGCTGGGCACCTATGCCACCGACTGGCTGGGCGCCGACAACATCCGCTCGTTCCGCACCCGCTTCAAGGAGCAGGTGTGGCCCGGCGACGTGCTCACCTGCACGGGACGCGTCGTCGACGAGTACGAGACCGACGGCGTGCCGATGATCGACGTCGAGATCGACTGCACCCGTCAGACCGGCGGCATCGCCGCGACGGCATGGGCGAGCTTCGTCGCCCCGGGCCAGGAGGGCTGACATGCGCGCGCAGATCGTGCATGAGCTGGGCGGGCCGGACGCGCTGAGCTGGGACGAGATCGACCTGCCGGCGCCCGGCCCCGGCCAGGTGCTCGTCGAGGTGCACGCCGCGGGGGTCAACTTCCCCGACGGGCTCATCGTCGCCGGCAGCTATCAGACCAAGCCCGCGCTGCCGTTCACCCCGGGCTCCGAGGTCGCCGGCGTCGTGAGCGCCGTCGGCGAGGGCGTCACCGGGCTCGCACCGGGCGTGCGGGTGCTGGCCTTCACAGGCATGGGCGGATACGCGGAGCAGGTCGTGGTCGCCGCCGACATGGTCTTCCCGATCCCCGACGCCATGACCGCCGTCGACGCCGCCGGCTTCCCGGTCACCTATGGCACCTCCTTCCACGGACTCGTCGACCGGGCCGATCTGCAGGCGGGGGAGACCCTGCTCGTGCTCGGCGCCTCCGGCGGCGTCGGCCTCACCGCGGTGGAGATCGGCAAGGCCCTCGGCGCGCGCGTGATCGCCGCCGCATCCAGCCCCGAGAAGCGCCGGCTGTGCCTCGACCGTGGCGCGGACGAGGTGATCGACTATGCGGAGGGCGACCTGCAACAGCTGCTCAAGGAGCTCGCCCCCGCGGGAGTGGACGTCGTGTACGACCCCGTCGGCGGGGAGCACGCGCAGACCGCGATCCGCGCGCTCGCCTGGGGCGGCCGCTACCTGACCGTCGGCTACGCCTCGGGAGACATCCCCAAGATCGGCATGAACCGGCTGCTGGTCTGCGCGGGGTCGCTGCTGGGAGTGCTCTGGGGGGCATGGGCCCGTCGCAACCCGGCGCGCAACGCGCAGAACATGCAGCGGCTGTTCGGCTGGTACGAGCAGGGGCTGCTGCGCCCCCACGTCAACGAGGTGCACCCGATGTCCGGCGCCGCCGCGGCGCTCGACGTCGTGATGGGCCGGCGTGCCCTCGGCAAGGTCATCCTGGAGCGCGACGACGCCCACATCGAGAGGAACGAGAACTGATGCAGCTGTCACCCAGCACGAAGGCGCAGGAGGTCATCGAGCGGCTGAACCGCTTCATGGACGAGTTCGTGTACCCGGCCGAGCCGGTGTACCAGGCGCAGCTGGAGGCGAACGGACCCCGCAGCCACGAGGTGCCGCAGATCATCGAGGAGCTCAAGGTCGAGGCGCGCGCGCAGGGGCTGTGGAACCTGTTCCTGCCGGCGTGGTCGGGCCTCACGCATCTCGATTACGCGCACATCGCCGAGGTCACCGGCCGCTCGCCGTACATCGCACCGGAGGCGTTGAACTGCTCGGCCCCGTCGACCGGCAACATGGAGATCCTGCACATGTTCGGCACGCCCGAGCAGCAGGAGCGCTGGCTCGAGCCGCTGCGCGAGGGGCGCATCCGCTCCGGGTTCTCGATGACCGAGCCCGGGGTCGCCTCCTCCGACGCCCGGAACATCTCCACCTCGATCGTGCGCGACGGCGACGAGTACGTCATCAACGGCCGGAAGTGGTGGACCACGGGGGCGGCCGACCCGCGCTGCGAGATCCTGATCGTCATGGGCAAGACGGATCCGGATGCCGCCGCCCACGAGCAGCAGTCGATGATCCTCGTGCCCATCGACACCCCGGGCGTCGAGGTGATCCGCTCGCTGCCGATCTTCGGCTACCACGACCAGCAGGGGCACGCGGAGATCCAGTTCACCGACGTGCGCGTGCCCGTCGGCAACATGCTCTCCGGTGAGGGCCGGGGGTTCGCGATCGCACAGGCGCGCCTGGGACCCGGCCGCATCCACCACGCGATGCGCTGCATCGGAATGGCGGAGCGGGGGCTCGAGCTGATGGTGCGCCGCGTCGCCGAGCGCGAGGTGTTCGGGGGCCCGCTCTCGGAGCAGGGCGTGGTGCAGAACTGGATCGCGGAGTCGCGGCTGGAGATCGAGCAGGCCCGTCTGCTCGTGCTGAAGGCGGCATGGATGATCGACGAGGTCGGCGCGAAGGGCGCCGCGATCGAGATCGCCGCCGTGAAGATCGTCGGCCCGCGCGCCGCGCGCTCGGTGCTCAACCGCGCCATCCAGGCGTTCGGCGGAGCCGGGGTCACGGAGGACACACCGATCGCGCGGATGTGGGCCAGTGCGCGCATCCTCGGCATCGCCGACGGCCCGGACGAGGTGCACCTGCGCTCCGTCGCGCGGCAGGAGATGCGCAAGTACCGCTGAGCGGCCTCATCGCCGGATGACGCGCGCGGCCGGAGCCGGCGCCGTGTCATCCGGCGATGCGCGTCCAGAGCTCGTCGATCAGCCGCTCCATCTCGTCGCGCGGCACGTCGGTGCGCAGGACGACGTCGGCGATCGCCGTGCGCCCCTCCTCGGGGCCCTGCGCCTGCAGCCGCGCGGACGCGTGCTCGGCGGAATAGCCGCGGTCCTGCTGCAGGCGGCGCAGGCGCTCGTCCCGCCCGGCCTCGACGGTGACGATGAGGTCGTAGTCCCAGGGCAGCGGCGGCGTGTCCGCCGTGAGCAGCGGGATCTCGTGCACGACGACGTCGGAGCCGTCGCGGTGCGCGTCGATCTCCTCGGCGGTGGCCTGCATGATCGCCGGGTGGATGATCGCGTTGTACCGCCGCCGGAGCGCGTCGTCGGCGAACACGAGGGCGGCGACCCGTGCGCGGTCGAGCGTGCCGTCCGGCTGCCGGACGTCGGATCCGAGCAGTGCCTCGATCTCCGCGAGCACCCGGCGCCCGCGCGCGCCGGCGGGGTCGACCACCGCGCGCGCCGTCTGGTCGGCGTCGATGACGCGGGCACCGCGGCGGCCCAGCCCGCGCGCGACGGTGCTCTTGCCGGCGCCGATCCCGCCGGTCACGGCGACGAGTCTCACGTGCGCACCCGCGGGTCCGGCTCAGCGGACGAAGCGGACTTCCTCGATCGTCTCGCCGAGGAACGGCTCCTGCTGCGTGGCGCCGTCCAGGGCGAAGCCGTTGCGCACGTAGAAGCGGTGCGCGCGGGGGTTGTCCTCGGCCACCCAGAGGTAGCAGGGCTCGTCCGTGCCGACGGCCGCGTCGAACAGGCGCTGGCCGATGCCGGTGCCCTGCCAGGCGGCCAGCAGATAGATGAAGTAGAGCTCCCGCGTCGCCGGCGGGTTCTCGTCGCGGGCCGGGCCCGAGCCGACGAAGCCCACGATCTCGCCGTCGACGAGCGCCGCGCTCATGCGATACTCCTCGCCCTGCGACGCCCAGTGCGTCCACAGCTCGGCCAGGCGCTTCGGGGACACGGCCTCGAGCGTCGCGGTGCTGATGAGGTGGTCGTAGGTCTCGTGCCAGCACTTCGCGTGCACACGGCCGAGCGCTTCGGCATCCACATCGCGAACAGGCCGGACGGTGACGGTGGGAAGGGCTTCGGCGCTCATGGTCGCGACTCTACGCGTGCCGTGCGCGGACGCGAAATCGAGCGACGCGGGCCGGATCCGGGCTCGGCGACCTCGCGTGCGGACTGTACGGATCCGACAATCGTTTCGCGGATTCCGTGCCGGATTCACTACGCTCCACGATGTGAACGTGATCTGGCGCACCGCCCTCGCCTTCCTCGCCGCCCGCCGACGCCTCCGCCGCGGACAGGGCCTCGCCCCGACGGCCGTCAGCAGCATCCGCCTCACCACGCTGCCGACGGACATCGACATCCTCCGGCACATGAACAACGGCCGGTACCTGTCGCTGTTCGACCTGGGCCGCTGGGATCTGCTCGTCCGCACGGGACTGTACGACGCGATGAAGCAGCGCGGCTGGTACGCCGTCGTCTCGAACGAGACGGTCACGTTCCGCAAGTCGCTGGTGCTGTGGCAGCGCTTCGACGTCGAGTCGCGCTTCATCGGGCACGACGAGAAGGCGCTGTTCATGGAGCACCGCGCGGTGGTCGACGGCGAGGTGTATGCGCGGGTGGTCATGCGGGCCCGGATGCTGCGACGCAGCGGAGGCACCGTCTCGCACGAGGAGTTCTTCGGCGCCCTCGGCCGTCCCGAGGACGTGCCGGGCGTCGAGGACTGGATCCACGACTGGGCCGCAGCCTCGGCGCTGCCGTCGACCAAGGCCCCCGCGCCGAGCGTCTGGCACGACTGAGCGCCGTCGAGCGGGTCCCGGCCGCACGGTAACCTGTGCGCGTGGGGGCGATTCTGAGAGCGACCGGCCGCGTGCTGCGGATGCGCTGGCCCGGGCTGCTCGCGTGGTACCTCGCGGGGACCATCGTGCACTACTGGGTGATCCAGCTGGCCGGCGTCGTCGGCGCCTACACCTCGACCGGCGGGCTGCTGATCCTGCCGATCGCGGTGCTCGCGCGGCTCATCAGCATGGTCGGCATGCTGCTCATGGTGCGCGACGGCCTGCGCTCGCTGCAGGCGGTCGCCCCGCTGCCGGAGTCGGCCGCCGATCGCCGGCGCAGCTTCCTGACCGCGCTGCTCGCCAGCATCCTGCCGTTCTTCGCCGTGTACTACGCGCAGAAGATGCTGACGGACGACGTGAGGCTCTACGGGCTGCGCGCGCTGCAGAAGAACAGCGAGGAGATCGGCGCGACGCTCGGCACCGATCGCACCTTCGATCCCGGCGACAACATCCTGGACCTCTCCTTCGGCGTGTGGACGGTGCTCATCATCGTCGTCGCCTTCGCGGTGCGCTGGGCCTGGGGCCGCTGGTCGGACCGTCTGCCCCGGCTGCTGGCGGTCGTCGCCGTCTATGCGGAGATCGTCTGGGTGTTCTTCTCCGTGATCCTGCTGCAGAACCTCACCGGCGCGGTCTCGGACTGGGTCGACAGCAGAGCGGCGATGGCGTGGCTCGGGGCGGCGCGGGCGACCCTCGCGGGCTGGTTCCCGCCGATCGTCTGGCTCGGGGACGCGCTCGGCGGGCTGATCTCGCAAGCGGGCCCGGTGCTCCTCGCCCCGCTGGCCTGGCTCACCGTCGCCGGCGTCGTCTACGGGCAGGCGATCGTTGCGGAGAAGCTGCAGATCCGGCACCGGCTCGTGACTCAGCTGCGCGAGCGCGTCGCGCACGTGCCGAACCCGGTCGTGCGCCGGCTGCGCGACCTCGGCGCCGAACTCGGCTCGCGCTTCCTGCCGATCTGGCGGGCGATCCTGCTGATGTGGCGGGCGGGGCCCGTGGTGATCGCCTCGTACGCCCTGCTGTACACGATCGTGATCGTCGCGGAGACCTGGCTCCGCTTCGCCCTGACGCGCGCGATCGGCCCCCATGACACGGACCTGTTCTGGGGCGTGTTCGGCACGGCGATCTTCCTACTCCCGCCCCTGATCATCGAGCCGATCCGGATGGCGCTGGTGGCGGGGGCCTACGACACCACCTTCGGCGTGCTGCGCCGCGCTCAGGACGCGCGGACGGATCCCGATGCTCCCGCCACCGCCGAGGAGGCGGACGTGGCCGCCATCACCGCCGCCGCAGGGCTGCTGCCCACCGCCGCGCCGACCCTGCCGGCCGACGCCCGGTCCCTGCCGGCCGGTGCGCCCGTGCCGCCGGCACGACCGCCGGTCTGACCCGGCTCAGGGGTCGACGGGGAAGCGCACGTACCGGGATCCGGAGAACAGCGGCTCCACCTCGACCCAGAACGGGCCCTCGGCATCGTCGGGCACCACGTAGGGGAGCACCAGCGAATACGGCTCGGCGCGCTCCCCGTCGGAGGCCGCGACGCAGCTCTCCGGCTCCTCCGGGTTCCCGGGGACCCCCAGCTCGTACCGCGCCGAGAGCCAGACGCGTCCGGTGCGCTGCTCCACGAGCTTCGGGTGCCAGCAGCCCGGCGCCGTGGTGCCCGTGGGCGTCACGGGCACCACGACGAGGATGAGCCGCGCATCCGGCGGCACGTCCATGCCCGCGACGTCGGTGACGGTCTTCGCCCTGACCGGCCCCCAGGTTGCGCCCTTCAGCTCGGCGGTTCCGGACGACCCCGGCTCGACCGCCCAGATCGGCTGTCCGGAGTCGGGGTAGGCGTACTTCCACTCCCACCAGCCGGCCCCCAGCACAGTGGCCGGGAGCAGCACGGCGGTCACGCCGAGAGCGAGGGCGTTGCGGCGCCACCAGCCGTGCCCGCCGCCCATCAGCGGGTCCACCCGATCGGATCCAGTTCGGCCTCGTCCTGCAGCGGCACGTCGTCGAGGTCGACGACGACGTCGATCACGCCGTCGCCCGCGGTGGTGTAGTCCGCCCCGAAGGTCAGCGTCGCGGGCCCGCTCAGGGCGCCGTCCGGCAGCTCGAAGGCCACGCTGCCGTGCCGCGGCACGCCGGTGATCAGCGGCATGCCCCGTGCGGTGTCCCCGCGCTCGGTCGCCTCGAACGTGCGAGAGCCGAGCCGCAGCCGCGCGGGGGTCAGCGTCGCGCCGAACTGATCCTGCACGGCGGCGGCGTCGAGATCGACCACCAGCCAGGTGCCCTCAGCCCGCCAGCCGGCGCCGTCGGACACGGCGCGCGCAGCCCGGACCCGGGTGACCGTCAGCGCGAGGTTGCGGGTGGTGGCGCTCGCGCCGACCGTCGTCGTGGTGACGAAGCTGTCGGGGGCGTCGTGCTCGGGGAGCTTCGCCTGCAGGACGGCCCACGCGGCGACGACCAGCACGGCGGACAGCGCCCACGCGCCGGCGGTGCGCCCTCGCCGGGGGCGTGGTGCGCCGGGCGGCGCCGCGGGCGGCGGAGGCGGAATGCTCACGATGCCTCCCGATCCGCCGGGACCGCCGCCACGGGCACGGTCACGACGGCGCCCACCGTGTAGTCCTCCCAGTACGAGCCCTGCACGAACAGCTTCCCCTCGAAGAGCGTGGCGTCGGGGAGCGTCACCCGGATCTCCTCGCCGACGCGCACGGCGTCCGCCGGCACGGTCCACGCGATCTGCACGCGGGTGGGGACGTCGGGCTGGAGGAAGAGCACGCCGCTGCCGTCGGCGACGCGCGTGGCGTCGAGGCGGTGCAGGTCGACGCCCTCGACGGCGACGCCGCCCAGGGCGTCCTTCGCGGTGGCGATCCGCGCCTCGTCGTACTCGTTGGTGACGTCGAGGACGACGAGGAGCGTGCGCTCCCCGGGGGCGGGGATGAGTCCGGTCCCGCGCACCCGGTCGCCGAGCGCGGCGCCCACCACCGCCATGTCGAGCTGAGCGCCCACGTGGTGCTGACCGACGCTCAGCTCGGGCGGCTTCGGCGTCGGCACCTCCGCGAGGCCGCCGAAGGCGGCCGTCGAGGCGAGCAGGACGGCGCCGGCGCCGGTGATCAGCCACCCCGTCGGCACCCTGTCGGCCATCCTCCGGGCCCAGGCGGTCGCGCGCGCCTCCGAAGCTGCGCGGTCGGCGGCGTCCGCCGACTCCGGCGACGCCGGATCCGCCTCCTGCTGTTCCCCCACGCGTACAGCATATTCAGGCCGCGAGGAGGGCGTGCCGCCCGGCCCCGCGACGCGGAGCGCGCCATGCTGGAGGGGAGCACTCGCGCGCCGACCCGACAGCGCGCGGAGGGAGGATCCACGCACATGCCGCAGTGGCTGAACGCCGCGCAGACCGAGCGCGCCCGCCGGGCCGTGGCGCTCGCCCAGCGCTGGATCGACGAGGCCGCCGAGACGCCCGCGGATCCGGCGGCGGAGCGCCTGGCCGGGGTGCTGCGGGATCCGAACGGGCTGCCGTTCACGCTCGGCTTCGTCGACGACGTGATGCGTCCGGAGAGCCTCGCCGCCGCCGCCGCGGGGCTGCAGCGGGTGGCTCCTCTCGTGCCGGGCTTCCTGCCCTGGTACCTGCGTGCGGCGGTGCGCGCCGGCGGTCTGGTGGCGCCGGGGCTGCCCGCGCCGACCGTGCCGATCGCACGCACCGTGCTGCGCGAGATGGTCGGCCACCTCGTCGTGGACGCGCGTCCCGCCAAGCTCGGCCCCGCGATCGCGAAGCTGCGCGCCGACGGCACCCGGCTCGACCTCAGCCTGCTGGGCGAGGCGGTGCTCGGCGAGGAGGGCGCGCAGCGCCGGCTGGACGGGATCCACGACCTGATCCGCCGCGACGACGTCGACCACGTCTCGGTCACGGTGTCGGCCGTGCGGGGACGCCTCTCGATGTGGGCGTTCGACGACGTCGTCGAGCAGGTCGCCGAGCGGCTGCTGCCGCTGTACCTCACCGCGGCGAGCCCTTCGCGTGCCTCGACATCGTCGGGTTCCGCAGCGGCCGGCCCGACGGTCATCACCCTCGATATGGAGGAGTACCGCGACCTCGACCTCACGATCGCCGTGTTCACGCGGATCATGGAGGATCCGCGTCTGAAGGACCTCGAGGCCGGGATCGTGCTGCAGGCCTATCTGCCCGACGCGCTGCCCGCGCTGCGCGAGCTCACGGCCTGGGCGAAGGACCGCGTCGACCACGGCGGGGCGCCGATCAGGGTGCGCCTGGTCAAGGGCGCCAACCTCGCGATGGAGCGGGTGGAGGCGGCGCTGCACGGCTGGACGCCCGCGCCCTACGACACCAAGATCGACACCGACGCCAACTACCTGCGCTGCCTCGACGCGGCGCTCACCCCCGAGTCGGTCCGGGCCGTGCGCATCGGCGTCGCCGGTCACAACCTCTTCGACATCGCCTACGCGTGGCTGCTCGCCGGGGACCGCGACGTCCGCCCGATCGATCAGGAGGGCACCGGATCCGGCCCGATCGAGTTCGAGATGCTGCTCGGGATGGCGCAGGGGCAGGTCGAGGCGGTGAGCCGAGAGGTCGGCCACGTGCTGCTGTACGTGCCCGTGGTGAAGCCGCGCGAGCTCGACGTCGCGATCGGCTACCTCGTGCGCCGACTGGAGGAGAACGCCTCCAGGGACAACTTCCTCTCGGCCGCCTTGCGGCTGCATGAGGACCCCGACCTGCTGGACCGCGAGATCAACCGGTTCGCCCTGTCGTTGGAGCGCTCCGCCGACCCCAGCCTGCTCACCGGCCCCCGTCGGCGGCAGAACCGGCGGGCGCCGGTGCACGAGTCCGCCGCGCTCGGCGCCGACCCCGACACCGACGCGGCCGCCCTCACGCAGGCCGTGCTGGGGATCGCCGAGGCGGTGGATCCCGGCGACACGTTCGTCGAGACCGCCGTGTTCGCCGCCCGCGAGGACGGCACCGCCGTCGCCACCGGGGCGCCCGGCTTCCGCAACACCCCCGACAGCGACCCCGCGCTGCCCGCGAACCGGGAATGGGCGCGCGAGATCCTCGCCCGCATCCCCGACAGCGCGGCGGGGGAGGGGATCGTCCGCAGCGCGCACGTCGCCGACCCGGCGGAGCTGGCGCGCATCCTCGGCACGGTGCGCACGGCGGCCGCCGCCTGGGGCGCCCGCCCGGCCGCGGAGCGCGGCGAGGTGCTGCTGCGGGCCGCCGCCGTGCTCGAGTCGCGCCGCGCGGAGCTCATCGAGGTCGCGGCAGCCGAGACCGGCACGGTCATCGCCGAGGGCGACGCTGAGGTGAGCGAGGCCGTCGACTTCGCCAGGTACTACGCCGCCCGCGCGCGGGAGCTCGACGCGGTGCCCGGTGCGGCGTTCGTGCCGTCCCGGGTCACCGTCATCGCCCCGCCGTGGAGCTCCCCGCTCTCGGTCCCGGCCGGCGGGGTGCTCGCCGCGCTCGCCGCGGGCTCCGGCGTCGTGTTCACGCCGGCCCCGCAGGCACGGCGCTCCGCCGCCGTGATCGCGGCCGCGCTCTGGGACGCGGGGATCCCGCGCGACCTGCTCGCGTTCGTGGACCTCTCCGAGGGCGAGCTCGACCGAGAGCTCATGGCCCACCCCGACGTGGACCGGGTGATCCTCACCGGATCCCATGAGACCGCGGCGCTGTTCCGCAGCTGGCGGCACGACCTGCCGCTGCAGGCCGAGACGGGCGGCAAGAACGCGCTCGTGATCGCCCCCTCCGCCGACCTGGACCTCGCCGTCGCCGATCTCGTGCGGAGCGCGTTCGAGCACGCCGGGCAGAAGTGCTCCGCGGCGTCGCTCGCGATCCTGGTGGGCCCCGTCGGCCGCTCGAAGCGCTTCGCGCGGCAGCTCCTCGACGCGACCCGCTCCCTGCGCGTGGGCCGGCCCGAGGACGCCCGCGCCGAGGTCGGCCCGCTCATCGGGCCTCCGCAGGGCACGCTGCGCTGGGCGCTCACGCAGCTCGACGCCGACGAGAAGTGGCTGCTCAAGCCGCGCGAGATCCCCGGATCCGAGGGGCGCCTGTGGACGCCGGGGATCCGCGTCGGCGTGCGGCCGGGCTCGCGGTTCCATCGCGAGGAGTTCTTCGGGCCCGTGCTCGGCATCATGCACGCCCCCACGGTGGCCCGTGCGGTCGAGCTGCAGAACGCCGTCGACGACGGCCTCACCGCGGGACTGCACACCCAGGACCCGGGCGATCTCGCGCTCTGGCTGGACCGGGTGCAGTCCGGCAACCTCTTCGTGAACCGGGCCATCACCGGTGCCATCGTGCAGCGGCAGCCGTTCGGCGGCGGGAAGCGCTCCTCGGTCGGCACGGGCACGAAGCCCGGCGGCCCGAACCATCTCATCGGGCTCGGCTCGTGGCGCGACACCGGCGGCAGCGGATCCACGACCCTGCACCTGCGCGGGCTGGACTCGCGCATCACCGCGCTGATCGAGTCGGCCCAGCCGTCCCTGGACTACACCGCCTTCGAGTGGCTGCGCCGG
>JAFDWP010000258.1 GCA_018268435.1 Actinomycetota bacterium | reverse complement strand
GTACGCGATCCGCGACGACGACGGCATCGCCGTCGGAGGGTTCGGGTTCTTCGGCCCGCCGGATGAGACCGGTGCGGTCGAGTTCGGCTACGGGTTGGTCCCCTCCGCGCGCGGCCGTGGGCTCGCCACCCGGGCGGTCGCCGAGGGGCTGCGCATCGCGGCGGCGCAGGGGGCGGTGCGGGCGATCGCCGACACCGAGGAGGGCAATGCCGCCTCGCTCGCGGTGCTCGAGCGCTCCGGCATGACTCGGATCCGGTCCGAGGGCGGCATGGTCTACGTCGCCCGTGAGCTCTGACCGCCCGCGGTCGAGCGGCCGCGACCGCGGGATCGGGACGCCGCGCTGTCGGGGCCCGCGGGTAAGGTTGCTCGGGTGATTGTGGAGCATCTCAGCCTCGTGGATTTCCGCAATTACGCGACCGCGGAACTCACGCTGCACCGCGGTCCGAACGTGCTCGTCGGCCGCAACGGACAGGGCAAGACGAATCTGGCCGAGGCGATCGTGTTCCTCGCCACGCTCGGCTCGCACCGGGTCTCCTCCGACGCGCCGCTGGTGCGCGACGGGTATGACGCGGCGATCGTGCGCGCCCGGCTCGCGCATGGCCGGCGCACGGTGCTGACCGAGGTGCAGATCAATCGGCAGGGATCCAACAAGGCGCGCATCAACGGCGCCCCGGGTCGCCCCGCCGATCTGCCGCGGTACGCCCACGTCGTGCTGTTCGCCCCCGAGGACCTGCAGATCGTGCGCGGAGACCCGTCCGCCCGGCGCCGATTCGCGGATCAGCTGCTCATTCAGCGCACGCCGCGGCTGTCGGCGGTGCTCGCCGACTACGACCGGGTGCTGCGACAGCGCACGGCTCTGCTGAAGTCCGCCCGCGCCCGGGGGCTCAAGGCCGAGGCGCTCAGCACGCTGGACGTCTGGGACGACAAGCTCATCGCCCTCGGATCCGAGATCATCGATGCCCGCTCCCGCCTCGCGGCCGACCTGCAGCCGGGCGTGACCGCCGCCTACGCCTCGATCGCCGGCGCGGATCACGATCCGCGGCTGCACTGGGCGCAGTCGATCCGCGGGGGCGACCCCGAGGAGGGCGCCCTGCGCGAGCCGCAAGGACCGGGGGACGCGGAGGACGGCGCGGACACCACGGCCGAGCTGTTCCGTGCGGCGCTCCTCGCGAAGCGCGCGGCGGAGCTCGAGCGCGGGCTGACCCTCGTGGGGCCGCACCGGGACGACCTCGTGCTGCGGGTGCGCGATCTGCCGGTGAAGGGTTACGCCTCGCACGGCGAGTCCTGGTCGATCGCGCTCGCGCTGCGCCTCGCCTCGGCCGAGCTGCTGCGCGCGGAATCGCCGGCCGGCGACCCTGTGCTCATCCTCGACGACGTCTTCGCCGAGCTCGACGCCGAGCGCCGGCGCCGTCTCGCCGGGATCACCGCCGGCTACGAGCAGGTGCTGGTGACCGCCGCCGTCGAGGAGGACATCCCCGAGGTGCTGCACCGGCACGTGGTGCGGATCTCAGCCGGCACCATCACCGACGAGCGTCCTTCGTCTCGCTCCGCTCGCTCAGGAACCGGGGCGGATGACGCTCGCCCGGGAACCGGGGCGGATGACGCTCGCTCAGGAACCGGCGTCGACGACGCCCTTTCAGGAACCGACGATGATGACTGAACCCGACGGGGCCGACGTGCCCGAGACCGTCGCCACCTATCTGCGGCTGCGGGGGCTCAAGCCCAGCTCCAAGAACTGGAAGCGCAAGAAGCGCCTCGTCGACGACGAGAACGCGCCGTTCACCGCGGGCCGGGATCCCGGATCCCTCGGCGACGTGCTCTCGAAGCTGACCAGGGATGCGGGCTGGGAAGCGGCGCTGAGCCGCGAGGATCTGGTGCTGCAGTGGGCGGAGCTGGCCGGTCCGGACACGGCCAAGCACTCCGAGCCGGTGTCGCTCGAGGGCGGGATGCTCACGGTCAAATGCGATTCGACGGCCTGGGCGAAGAACCTGCAGTACATGCGCACGGTGATCATCACGGAGATCGGCCGCCGGTACCCCGAGGCGGGAGTCGAGAACATCCGCTTCGTCGGGCCGGACGTCCCTTCCTGGAAATGGGGCCCCAGAGTCGCTCCAGGGCGCGGTCCGCGCGATACCTACGGTTAGGACACCATCCATCCCCTCCCGCGCGCGTTCAGGGGCGCAGAAGCGCGTACAACGAGACAGGAAGGGGTCTTTCCGATAGACTGGGGATCTAGATCTTCGATGTGGAGCCTCCTCTCAGATGACGCCTGAAACCCCCTCTGACGCGAACGAATCGACCGCGAACGACGCGACCCAGACGGGGGCTGAAGCACCCGGATCCGCGCCCTCGAGCGGTTCGTCCGCACCGCTCGCCCCTGCCGAGGAGTACGGCGCCGACTCGATCCAGATCCTCGAGGGACTCGAGGCGGTGCGCAAGCGCCCCGGCATGTACATCGGCTCCACGGGCCCGCGCGGTCTGCACCACCTGGTGTACGAGATCGTCGACAACTCCGTCGATGAGGCGCTCGCCGGCTACGCGGACACCATCCTGGTCACCCTGCTCGCCGACGGCGGCGTGCGCGTGGTCGACAACGGTCGCGGCATCCCGGTCGACCCGCACTCCTCCGACCCGACCAAGTCCACCGTCGAGGTCGTGCTGACGATCCTGCACGCAGGCGGAAAGTTCGGCGGCGGCGCGTACGCCGTCTCCGGAGGCCTGCACGGCGTCGGATCCTCGGTCGTGAACGCGCTCTCGACGCGCTTCGAGGTCGAGGTGCGGCAGAAGGGCTTCGTCTGGCGGCACAGCTTCGCCGACGGCGGCACCCCGCAGCAGCAGCTGGAGAAGGGCGAGGCGACCGACGAGACCGGCACGACCATCACCTTCTGGCCGGATCCGACGATCTTCCAGGAGACCGTCGAGTTCGAGTACGACACCCTGCGCACCCGCTTCCAGCAGATGGCGTTCCTGAACAAGGGGCTGCGCATCGAGCTGCTCGACGAGCGCGAGGGCGCGACGGTCGACGTGGAGGTCGACGGCACCCTCGTGACCCGGCAGCGCGCGGACGTGTACTTCTACGAGCGCGGCCTGGTCGACTACGTCGAGTACCTCAACCACGTGCGCAAGGCCGAGGTGGTCAACGACGAGATCATCGCCTTCGAGTCGGAGGACACGTCCCGCAAGATCTCCCTCGAGGTCGCCATGCAGTGGACCACGGGCTACACGGAGAACGTGTTCACCTACGCGAACACGATCAACACGCACGAGGGCGGCACCCACGAGGAGGGCTTCCGCGCGGCGCTGACGACGCTCGTCAACCGCTATGCGCGCGCCAACAATATCCTCAAGGAGAAGGACGACAACCTGACCGGCGACGACGTGCGCGAAGGTCTCACCGCCGTCATCTCGATCAAGCTCGGCGAGCCGCAGTTCGAGGGCCAGACCAAGACCAAGCTCGGCAACACCGAGGCGAAGGCCTTCACGCAGAAGGTCGTCGGCGACCAGCTCGGCGACTGGTTCGACCGCAACCCGAAGCAGGCCAAGAACGTGGTGACCAAGGCCGTCGAAGCCGCCACCGCGCGCATGGCCGCCCGCAAGGCGCGCGAGACCGCGCGCCGCAAGAGCGTGTTCGAGTCGGCCGCGATGCCCGACAAGCTCAAGGACTGCACCAGCAAGGATCCGTCCATCAGTGAGATCTTCCTCGTGGAGGGCGACTCGGCCGGCGGCTCCGCCGTGCAGGGGCGCGACCCGCACACGCAGGCGATCCTGGCGCTGCGCGGCAAGATCCTCAACGTCGAGCGCGCCCGCCTGGACAAGGCGCTGGCGAACCGCGAGGTCCAGGCGATGATCCAGGCCTTCGGCACCGGTATCGGCGAGGACTTCGACCTCGAGAAGGCGCGTTACCACAAGATCGTGCTGATGGCGGATGCCGACGTGGACGGCCAGCACATCACGACCCTGCTGCTGACCCTGCTGTTCCGCTACATGCGCGGACTCATCGAGGCCGGCTTCGTGTACCTCGCGATGCCGCCGCTGTACCGGCTGAAGTGGACCAACTCCCCGCACGAGTACGTCTACTCCGACGTCGAGCGCGACGCCCTGCTGAACGACGGCCTCGCCGGCGGGAAGCGGATCCCCAAGGAGAACGGCATCCAGCGCTACAAGGGTCTCGGCGAGATGAACGCCAAGGAGCTGTGGGAGACCACGATGGACCACACGACGCGCACGCTGCGTCAGGTCACCATCGAGGATGCGGCCGCGGCGGACGAGATCTTCAGCGTGCTGATGGGCGAGGACGTCGAGTCGCGCCGCAGCTTCATCCAGCGCAACGCCAAGGACGTCCGCTTCCTCGACATCTGATCCGCCTCCGGTCCCCGACCTCGTCGGCGGGCCCGGATGCCTCGACACGCTCAGCGATCTGACTGCAGAAGAGAAACATCATGACTGACGACACCTCGACCGGCGCAACGACCGGCCCCGACGGGCACAACCACGGCAAGATCGACCAGGTCGACCTGCAGTCGGAGATGCAGCGGTCGTACCTCGACTACGCGATGGCGGTCATCGTCGGTCGCGCGCTGCCCGACGTGCGCGACGGGCTCAAGCCCGTGCACCGCCGGGTGATCTACGGCATGTACGACGGCGGCTTCCGTCCGGACAAGTCGTTCTCGAAGTGCGCCCGCGTGGTCGGCGAGGTCATGGGTCAGTACCACCCGCACGGTGACACCGCGATCTACGACACCCTCGTGCGCCTCGTGCAGCCGTGGTCGCTGCGCTACCCGCTCGCACTCGGACAGGGCAACTTCGGATCCCCCGGCAACATGGGCGCCGCCGCACCCCGGTACACCGAGACCAAGATGGCCCCGCTCGCGCTCGAGATGGTGCGCGACATCGAGGAGGACACGGTCGACTTCTCGCCGAACTACGACGGCGAGACCGAGGAGCCCGACGTCCTGCCGGCGCGGTTCCCGAACCTGCTCGTGAACGGCTCGATCGGCATCGCGGTCGGCATGGCCACGAACATCCCGCCGCACAACCTGCGGGAGGTGTCGGAGGCCGCGCTGTGGGCGCTGGACAACCAGGGCATCCCCCGGGAGGAGCTGGTCGAGGGGCTGATCCAGCGCATCCCGGGTCCGGACTTCCCGACCGGCGCGCAGATCCTGGGGACCAAGGGGATCCAGGAGGCGTACCGCACCGGTCGCGGATCCATCACCATGCGCGCCGTCGTCGGCGTCGAGGAGATCCAGGGGCGCACCTGCCTCGTCATCACCGAGCTGCCGTACCAGGTGAACCCGGACAACCTGGCGGTGAAGATCGGGGACCTGGCCCGCGAGGGCAAGATCACCGGCATCGCGGACATCCGCGACGAGACCAGCGACCGCACCGGTCAGCGCCTCGTGATCGTGCTCAAGCGCGACGCCGTCGCCAAGGTCGTGCTGAACAACCTGTACAAGCACACCCAGCTGCAGGACAACTTCGGCGCGAACATGCTCGCGATCGTCGATGGTGTGCCGCGCACGCTCGCGATCGACGGCTTCATCACCAACTGGCTGGACCACCAGCTCGATGTCATCGTGCGGCGCACGAAGTTCCGCCTCGCCAAGGCCGAGGCGCGGATGCACATCCTGCAGGGCTACCTCAAGGCGCTCGACGCGCTGGACGAGGTCATCGCTCTCATCCGCCGGTCGCCCACCGTGGACGAGGCGCGAAGCGGCCTGAAGGTGCTGCTCGACATCGACGACGAGCAGGCCGACGCGATCCTGCAGATGCAGCTGCGCCGTCTCGCCGCCCTGGAGCGCCAGAAGATCATCGACGAGGCGACCGAGCTCGAGGCGCAGATCGTCGACTACAAGGACATCATCGCGGACCAGGGTCGTCAGCGCACGATCATCCGCGAGGAGCTGACCGCGATCGTGGATCGCTTCGGCGACGAGCGTCGCACGCACATCCTGCACGGCTTCGACGGCGACGTCTCGATCGAGGACCTCATCGCCGAGGAGGAGATGGTCGTCACGGTCACCCGTGAGGGCTACATCAAGCGCACCCGCAGCGACAACTACCGCTCCCAGCACCGCGGCGGCAAGGGCGTCAAGGGGGCGCAGCTGCGCGCCGACGACCTCGTCGAGCACTTCTTCGTGACGACCACGCACCACTGGCTGCTGTTCTTCACGGACAAGGGCCGCGTGTACCGCACCAAGGCCTACGAGATCCCCGAGGCCGGCCGCGATGCGAAGGGCCAGCATGTCGCGAACCTGCTCGCGCTGCAGCCGGACGAGAAGATCGCCCAGATCCTCGACATCCGCGACTACGAGGCGGCGCAGTACCTGGTGCTCGCCACCCGAGGCGGGCTGGTGAAGAAGAGCCGACTCGGCGACTACGACACCAACCGCCAGGGCGGCGTCATCGCGATCCGTCTGCGCGAGGAGGACGAGCTGGTCAGCGCGTTCCTCGCCGACGCGACCGACGACGTCCTGCTCATCAGCCGCCGCGGGATGTCGGTGCGGTTCCAGGCCACCGACGAGGCGCTGCGCCCGATGGGCCGGGCGACCGAGGGTGTCAAGGGCATGCGGTTCAACGGCGAGGACAGCCTGCTGTCGGCATCGCTGGTGACCGAGGACGGCTACGTGTTCGTGGTCACCGACGGCGGGTACGCCAAGCGCACCTCGGTGGACGAATACCGGGTGCAGGGACGCGGCGGACAGGGCATCAAGGTCGCGAAACTGAACGACGACCGGGGCATTCTGGCGGGGGGTCTGATCGTCCAGGAGGACGACGAGGTCCTTGTGGTTCTTGCCAGCGGCAAGGTGGTACGCTCTGCCGTGGCCGAGGTGCCGGCGAAGGGTCGCAACACCATGGGCGTGGTTTTCGCCCGGACCGACGATGATGATCGGATCCTTGC
>JAFDWP010000257.1 GCA_018268435.1 Actinomycetota bacterium | reverse complement strand
TCACCGGCGACGGTGTACTGGGTGCCGGGGATGAGGTCGTGGTAGGCGACGGTGTCGGTGAGGGTGCCGCCGTCCCATGCGAGCGTGTGGTCCTGGTCGGAGGCGTCGACGAGGGTCGTGCCGATCGAGGGATGCAGGGTCGTGGTCCACTGGACGGCAGCGCTCGCCGTCGTCGAGGTGGTGCTCGGCGTGGCCAGGATGAGCGACTGTGCGTGGGCCCCGGCCGTCGGCGTGTCGCCCTCCTTCAACGGGACGTTGAGCACGAGCCCCGTCGCGCTCGAACCCGCTGCGGACACGGTGACGTTCGCGGATCCGGCGGTCTTCGTGCCCCGCAGATCGAGGTAGACCGCCTGGCCGTCGACGACGGCGTTCGCATTGATCGGAGCGCCGGCGGCATCGGTGAACTTCTGGGCCGGGTCGGAGGAGACGGAGGCGGTCGCCTTGTTCGTGTGCACCACGAACGGGCCGACCAGCGAATCAGCGGTCTGCGCTGCCGTGGGTCCCGTGATCGTCGCGGTCACCTCGAAGTCTGCACGGACGGGGAGCGTATGGTCGCGGATAGCGCGGGTGACGCCGTTCAGCAGCGCCGAGTAGATGTCCTGGACGGTGGGGCTGCTGAAGTTCCAATTGACGTCGGAGGTGTATTCGGTGTAGCGCCAGATGGCGTACTGCGTCGCCTCGATCGCCTGACTCTGCGACATTGTCGGAATCCCCATGTTGTAAGCGAGCTGCGAGGTCGTCAACGCGGGATAGCTGTTCGCCAGCAGCCAGAGCACCTGGCGCTGCACGGTGGGGTCTGTGAAGTAATTCGAGCCGAGGTAGCTCGACGGCTCCACCGCGGTCGCAGTGATCTGTGACCTGGCCTCCAGATCATGCTCGAGGGAGTATCCCGAGTAGTTGGGATTGCCGGGGTTCGAGGTGTCACCGGGCACGGGGACGTACACCTTGTAGAGGCCCATTCCGGCGGGACCGGCGCTGTCGCCGATCCACACGGGGGTGCCCGCCACCGGGACGTCCGCGTGTGCGGCCAGACTCGGGACGACGACCGCGGCCGTAGCCAGAGCCGCGGCGGTCAGCCATCTACCTGCGCGTGTGCGCCGTGATGATGTGGTGACTCTCATGGATCCCCAACTCCTTCCCCTGTCGTGCCGCTCGGGCGCGACAACCGCAGCTCCCCAGAGCACTGCACAAAATACGGTGGGGACGCGCGCCATGAGCGAGGCACATCGTGGTTGACCTCCCTACGAGGTCAAAGCGGGCCGTCGAGTCGCGCCGTGAGCGCGGACCACTCCCGAGCGCCCGCCGCGGGAATCGCGCCGGCATGGGGGAGGCTCAGCCGACGATCCCGTCCTGCCACGCCCGATACGCAAGCTCGAGACGCGTGGGCGCGGGGCGCCCGATGGCCGCGTACTTGTCTTTGACCCGGCTGAGGTACTTGCGCGCGGTGTCCGGCCGAACGCCGATGCTCTCGGCGACCTCCTCGATGGGGCGCCCGGCGGCGTAGAGCTCGAGCGCCCTGAGCTCCTGGGCGGACAGGCGCGGGGAGCCGGACGGCAGCTGCATCGCCTGAGCCGCTCGGGCGGTGAACGGCCGATGCCCGGCGAGCGTCGCGAGCACGGCGGTCACGAGAGTGGCCTCGTCGTCGTACTTCGACGCGACGCCGTCGACACCGGCGCCGACGATGCGCTGCGCGGCGAGGCGCGGTCTCAACGCGGACAGCAGCAGCACGCGCATCCCGGCCTCGCGCAGCGCGGCGATGGCTGCACGATCGCGATCGCCGCCGTCGAGGGCGAGGGGATCGACCACCAGGAGGTGCGGCCACTCCGGACGATCCCGTGCACGCATCCAGGTCATCAGCGCGGGCATCGCGTCCGCGGTGAAGACGACGTCGACCGCGCACTCCCGATGCAGCAGCTCGGTGGTGCCCGATCGCTGCAGCACCTGCGGTTCGACTACGGCGGCCCGCCGTCGAGCTCCCGTCGGCCGCATCTGACTCCGTGGGTGCACCAGAACCCTCCGTCCGCGCCGAAACCGTCCCTTGCCACCGTGCCACCGATGAACCGCGAGCATGCGAAGAGTGACGGGAGGCTGCCGTACCTGCCGAGCTGAAGTGCGCTGAAGCCTAGCGAAACGCGCCGGGAGGATCCGGCTGCCGCGCCGACACCCGTCGCACCGGGCTACGATCCCTCCATGGCCCGCTCCGTTCCCCGCCGTCGCAGACGGGCCTGGATCCTGGGCATTCTGAGCGTCGTCGGGGTGCTCTATATCGCGATGTCGGTCTCGATCTACACGACGCCGTCCGATCCGTACGACGTGCGGGAGATCGACGCGGTGTTCATCCTCGGACCACCGACGACGCAGCGCATCGCCGCTGGTGAGCGGATCGCTCAGCAGGCCGGGGGAGTACCGATCTACCTCTCCGTCTGGGCGGGAGTGCAGTGCCAGCCCCAGTTCGTGTGCGTGCACGCGGAGCCGTGGACGACGGCCGGCGAGGCTGCGGCGCTGGCGGCGGCGGTGCATGATGACGGCGTGCGCCATCCGCTCGTCATCACGGGCGACGAGCACGTGCTGCGCGCGCGCTACATCTTCGGGCGCTGCGTGCCGGTCCCCACCCCGGTGATCGGCATCGACGAGCCCTTGAGTGCGTGGGACTGGCTCTGGCAGCCGATCTACCAATGGGGTGCGATGGTGAAGGCCTCGATCGGGGGCTGTGCAGACGGAGGGTCGTCGCCCACGCGATCCACCTGATTTGGTCGGGCCGGATCCGTGCCGTAAGCTATCACCTTGGTGTGCGATCACTGCTGGTCGCATGCACGAACGTGAGCCCTCCACTGGCGTGTTCGCCTCATCCATCCCCGGCCCTTCGACAGGCTCAGGGACCGGACGGGAGAACCACCCCGGAGTGGGATTCACGAACCTCTCCGTTCGATCAAGAAAGCAGCACTATTGTGACGCGCACTTACACCCCCAAGGCCGGGCAGGTCCAGCGTGACTGGGTCGTCATCGACGCCACCGACGTCGTCCTCGGTCGCCTCGCCTCGCACGCCGCAGCGCTCCTGCGCGGCAAGCACAAGGCCACCTTCGCCAACCACATCGACTCGGGTGACTTCGTCATCATCGTGAACGCCGACAAGGTCGCGCTCACCGGTCAGAAGCTCCAGAAGAAGATCGCCTACCGCCACTCGGGCCACCCGGGCGGGCTCAAGGCCGTCGCCTACTCCGAGCTGCTCGAGAAGAACCCCGTCCGCGCTGTGGAGAAGGCCATCCGCGGCATGCTCCCGAAGAACAGCCTGGGCCGCCAGCAGCTGTCGAAGCTCAAGGTCTACACCGGTTCCGAGCACCCGCACGCCGCTCAGCAGCCCAAGACGTACACCCTCGACCAGGTCGCCCAGTAAGCGCCGTATTTAGGAATAAGGACATACTCGTGGCTGACATCGACACCACCGAATTCCCGCAGAACTTCTCGACCGAGACCCCCGAGGCCGCCGCTGTCGAGACGGCTCCGCGCCCCGTTCTCAACGTCCCCGGCGCTGCCGTGGGTCGTCGCAAGCAGGCCATCGCCCGCGTGCGCCTCGTCCCCGGCGCCGGCACCATCACGGTGAACGGCCGCGCGATCGAGGACTACTTCCCGAACAAGCTGCACCAGCAGCTCATCAACGACCCGTTCACGGTGCTGAACCTCGCCGGTGCGTACGACGTGATCGCCCGCATCTCCGGTGGTGGCCCCTCGGGCCAGGCCGGTGCGCTGCGCCTGGGCATCGCCCGCGCGCTGAACGAGATCGACGCCGAGAACAACCGTCCGACCCTCAAGAAGGCCGGCTTCCTCTCGCGCGACGCTCGCGTGAAGGAGCGCAAGAAGGCTGGTCTCAAGAAGGCCCGCAAGGCTCCGCAGTACTCGAAGCGCTAAACCGTACAGTCCCTCTATGGCTCTGTTCGGTACGGACGGGGTGAGGGGGCTGGCCAACGGCCCCCTCACCGCCGATCTCGCGCTCACCCTGGCCCAGGCGACTGCTGTCGTCCTGGGCCAGGGCCGTATTGCCGAGGCTCGCAAGGCCGCCGGCAAAAGGCTCACCGCCGTGGTCGCCCGCGACCCGCGCATCTCGGGCCACTTCCTCAGTGCCGCCGTCGAGGCGGGGCTGAGCTCCTCCGGTGTCGATGTGCTCGATGCGGGCACGCTGCCCACCCCGGCCGCGGCGTTCCTGATCGCCGACATCGACGCCGACTTCGGCGTGATGATCTCGGCGTCGCACAACCCTGCGCCCGACAACGGCATCAAGATCTTCGCCCGCGGCGGCGTGAAGCTGCCCGATGAGGTCGAGAAGCGCATCGAAGAGGCGATGACCGGCGAGAAGCTGCGCCCCACCGGCGCCGACGTCGGGCGCGTCAGCCGCTTCTCCGACGCCGAGGATCGCTACATCATGCACCTCCTCGCGTCTCTGCCGCACCGCCTCGACGGCATCCATGTCGTGCTCGACTGCGCGCACGGGGCCGCGAGCGGCGCCTCTCCCGAGGTGTTCCGCAACGCCGGTGCCAAGGTGACCGTGATCGGTGCGGATCCCGACGGCATCAACATCAACGACGGCGTCGGATCCACGCATCTCGACAAGCTGGCGGCCGAGGTCGTGCGCGTGGGCGCCGACGTGGGCATCGCGCACGACGGCGACGCCGATCGCTGCCTCGCGGTGGACGCCGACGGAACCATCATCGACGGCGACCAGATCATGGCGATCCTCGCGGTCGCGATGAAGCAGCGCGGTCGTCTCGCGCAGGACACCCTGGTCGCCACCGTGATGAGCAACCTCGGGCTGCACGTCGCCATGCGCGAGCACGGCATCACCGTGCGCCAGACCGCCGTCGGAGACCGCTACGTCCTCGAGGACATGAATGCGGGCGGCTATTCCCTGGGCGGCGAGCAGTCCGGCCATGTGATCATGAGCGACTTCGCCACCACCGGCGACGGCGTGCTCACCGGTCTGCACCTGGTCGCCGAGATGGCGCGCCAGAAGAAGACCCTCGCCGAGCTCGCCTCGATCATGACGGTGTATCCGCAGAAGCTGGTGAACGTCAAGGGCGTGGACCGCACCAAGACCGACGACGAGCACGTGCAGAAGGCCGTGCGTGCGGTCGAGGCACAGCTCGGCGACAGCGGCCGTGTGCTGCTGCGCCCCTCGGGCACCGAGCAGCTCGTGCGCGTGATGGTCGAGGCCGCCGATGAGGCGTCCGCCCACGAGTTCGCGCACCAGCTCGCCGAGGTCGTGCGCGAGCGCCTCGCGCTCTGAGCGGATCCCGCAGACGACAAAAGCGGATGCCTCTGCCGACGTGGTAGAGGCATCCGCTTTTCTCATGCGGCCGCGGAAGAGGCTCAGGCGAAGAACGGCCCTGGGTTGGAGTTCACCTCATCGCTCGTTGCGGCGCCATCGGCTGCCGCCGGGGCCGCAGCCGTGTCCGTGGTCGACGTGTCGGTGGGCGTCGCTGCGTCGTCGGCAGGCGTCGCGCTGTCCGTCGATCCGGTGGTGTCGTTGCTCATGTGATGTCCTTATCGTCGTGGTGTCGAGGAGATCGCGCCAGGGGTCAGCAGGCGTTCGCGAGCTTGCCGACCCAGCCGTTGTTCCGCCAATGCGTGTTCCCGTTGGACGTGCTCGGGTAGTTCGCCGTGCCGCCGCAGTAGTTGCCGTTGTACGAGGTGCACGGGCTGGGGTTGGTCATCTGGGTGCCATTGAGCGAGTAGGTGTAGGCGTGGGACACCCAGAGATCACCGAGGCTCAGACAACTGTTGTTCGACACCGTGAACTTGTAGTCGGAGGGGAGCTTGAACACGTCGTTGTTGTCGATCATGCCCACCGTGACGGTGATGGGCCCTGCATAGGTCGTGACCCAGGGGTAGTAGGTGACGCTGCCCGGGCCAGTGACCGTGCCCAGGGTGCTGTCGTAGGCGAGCGTCGACCATCCCGCTCCCGTTCCGGTGCTGGTAACGGTTCCCGAGTTGAAGGGCAGCCAGTAGATGTTGGCGATGTTGGTGAGCGTCTGGTTCAGCAGGGTCGCTGTCGCGTTCGGCCACAGCATGCCGTGATAGGAGAGACCCGACCCGCTCGTGTTGTCGATGTTCCAGGTGTACTTGCCGCTGGAGCCGTTGCAATTCCTGCAGTTGATGGAACCCGATGTGCGGCCCCAGCTCGAGAACGCCTTGGGAAGGTTGTTGTCGGAAGCTGCGGAGATCGGTGCTGCCATCGCCGCGGCGACCAGAGGCGCCGACCAGGCCGCGCCCTTCATCACGGTGCGGCGTGAGAGTCCGGACTGCGGCCGGGCGGTCTGAACGTCGTTGTTGTCGGTCATAGCAGAGAAATCCCCAGTGCTCGATCGCTGTGCCCTCGGCAACACCGCGTCGGAAGACGCGGTACTGCCCCAGACGGTGGACGGGTTGTCCGCATCGAAGACCCCAGTCAGGATGCGGTTCCCTCATTCTCGCAGCGTGATGTCGACCTGTCAATTCTCCGCACAGCACGTGTTGTCGCTCACGATGGCAGCCACTCCCGCACGGAGCGATCGAACTCGGCCGTGTCGAAGCGCAGCGCGCTGTGGGCGACCGCCGAGCGGTCCAACGCTGCGGCGCGGTCCAGTGCCACACGGAAGTCGGATGCGCCGAAGGCCGCGATGTCGTCGAGTAGGACGCCGCTGACCCCGTCCTGCACGGTTTCGGCGACACCGCCGGTCGTGCGGCCGATCACCGGAGTCCCGGTCGCCATCGCCTCCACCGGCATGATGCCGAAGTCCTCGACGGCCGGGAACACGTAGGCGAGGCTGCGGCGGTACAGCTCGCTGAGCAGCGCACGGCTGGGGGTGTCCACGAGCACCAGCCGCACGCCGCGCGAACGCGCGAGCGCCTCGAGCGCGTCGCGTTCGGGCCCCCCGCCCGCGAGCACGACGGGCAGCGACGCCGCGGCACCAGCCTGGATCACGGCATCGAGGCGCTTGTACGGCACGAATCGCGATGCGCCGAGGAGGTACTCCGAGGGGATGGCCGCGAGCACGGCGGATTCGGTCGGGCTGAGCGGCATCGGCGTCTGCAACGCGGCGACGTCGACGGGCGGATGGATGACACCCGCGTCGACGCCCCAGTGCTCGCGGATCCGATCGCGCACCGCGACGCTGTTCGCCATCATCGAGGCGGCCTCTTCGGCGCGGCGCCGGTCGATCGCCCGAAGAGTCGGAGCCGCGGCGCGCACGACCGGGCTGCTGCCGCGCTCGTCGAGCTCAGGGTTCCAGATGTACCGGGCGGGTGTGTGCACGTATACGTGCTTGGGAGCGTCGCGGGCAGCCCCGGCGAAGCGCGCATGATGCGCGAACAGGTGGGAGCTGCAGACGATCCAGTCCGCGTCCTGGGCCCCGAGGTGGCGCCAGGTCTGCGGCTGGAACGGGAGGGCGAGTGCCTTCCGTCGCCGCAGCGGTGTGCGTGCCAGCCACGTCTCGTGCACGCGTGCGGGGTCGAAGCGGCCCGGCGCATCGTTCCAGAGAGCCTGGATCGGTGCCGCCGGGTACAGTGCGGCGAAGCGGTCGACGACGTTCTCGGCGCCGCCGAAGCGCTCGAGCCACTCGTGAACGATGATGCCTGCCATGCTGTCGGTGCGGCGTGACGGCCGTCAGTACGCCCCTTCCGGGGCGAGCACGGTGCGCACGGTGCGCCACAGGATCATCAGATCGCCGGCGGCCGACCAGTTCTCCACGTAGTAGAGATCCAGGCGCACGGTGTCCTCCCAGGAGAGGTCCGAGCGACCGCTGACCTGCCACAGGCCGGTGATCCCGGGCTTGACCAGGAACCGTCGCCGCACGTGGTCCGAGTAGCGCTGCACCTCGGAGGCCAGCGGCGGACGCGGACCGACCAGCGACATCTCACCCCGCAGCACGTTCACGAGCTGCGGGAGCTCGTCGATGCTGTAGCGGCGCAGCCACCGACCGAAAGGCGTGACGCGGGGGTCGTCCTTCATCTTGAACAGCACGCCGTTGCCGTCGGTGCGATCGAGCAACCCGGTCAGACGCTCCTCGGCGTCGACGACCATCGTGCGGAACTTCAGCATCGCGAAGGCGCGCCCGTCCAGACCCACTCGTTCCTGGCGGAACAGGGCGGGGCCGCCGTCACGGCGCACCATCAGCGCGATGAAGGCGAGCAGCGGGGACAGCAGCACGAGACCGAGCGCGGCCGCGACGATGTCCGCCGCGCGCTTGCTGAGGAAGCGCCCGCCCTCGAAGGTCGGGAAGTCGACGTAGATGAGTGGCAGGCCGGCCACCGGGCGGGCGTGTATGCGGGGCCCGGCGATGTCGGTGAGTGCGGGGGCGACGATGAGGTCGATGCCTCGGGACTCGAGCTCCCAGCCGATCTCCCGCATCTGCCGCGGCGAGATCATGTCGGATCCGCTGAAGATCACCGTGTCGGCACCGACGGCGTCGAGGTGCGCGACGGCATCCGAGAACCCCGCGATCACGGGAATCCCGGGGGCCAGGTCGGTGCGTGTGCCGCTCTCGGTGATCGCCCCCACGATCCGGAGCCCGACCGACGGCACGCTCTGGATCTGCTCGGCGACGTGGCGCAGCTGCGTGCGTTCTCCCATCAGCAGCGCGCGCTCCACGAAGGCGCCTTGCATGCGACGACGATGCAGCCAGCTGCGCCACGCCCAGCGACTCAGCAGCAGCAGGACCAGACCGAGCGGCAGGGCGACGAGCAGATAGCCGCGGGCGATCGGGATCTTGAACGCGAAGGCGATGATGGCGAATGCGCCGAACGTGCGGAAGGTCGCGGTGCCGACGCGCTTGTACTCCGTCGACCCGTTGCCGATCACCTTGTGATCACGCGTGGCAGAGAGGGTGAGCATCGTCATCCAGGCGATGGCGATGAGCGCCGCGATCAGCGGGTATCCGATGGAGACGAACTCGCTCGGCAGGGCCGTGTCGGTGTCGCCGAAGCGCAGCAGCACCGCGGCGAACACGGCGACGACGATGACCAGCACGTCGGTCGTGCGCAGGCGCAGCGCATAGGATCGACGCCAGTCCTGCGCGCGCCTCGGGACTGATGCGAGCCCGGGTGCGCTCCGGCGGGCTGCATGATTCCCGGGGGCGGGGGAACGCACGGGCTGCGGAATGGATCGGTGCTGACGGTCCGAGCGACGCGGCTCGGTGTCGGCACGCGCTCCGTAGTCCACCACGTCTTCTCGATTCTCCCCAGGTCTCCTGCAGAAGGAGACGAAGTCATGCTGCCGACGTGCCGCTGTCTTGTGTCGGGATCACAATCTCCCGGCCGGCGGGCACGCCTGATGAGGGCAAGTCGGGTTCTCTGCATCCTACCAGCGCCCGGATCCGGCGCACAGGGTGCCGTTTGTGAGCCGAAGAACCGTGCGGGCGATCATGCGCCGTCAGCGGCCGATCAGAATCCTCGCCAGCGCGAGACCGGCCACAGCGTCGCCACGACGCGGCCCACGATCTCGTCTCGTCGCGCCCAACGGAAGCATCCGGGCGCCTCGGCATGGGGAGTGCGGCACTGGTAGGCGCCGTCGGAGGAGATGGAACGGTGATCGCCGAGCACCAGGTACGACGCTGCAGGCACGGTCACCGCGGGGAAGCAGCGCGCAGAGCGCGGCGTGGTGGTGCAATCCAGGCTGCCGGGCTGGAAGGGGATGTCCTGGTAGACGTACGGTTCGTCGACCGGCACACCGTCGACGATCAGCCGCCCGTCGGCCGTGCAGCATTCGACCTTCTGCCCTGGTGTCGCCACGATGCGCTTCACGAGCGTGTGCGGGCCGGACGGACCGAATCCGGTGACTTCGCCGATCCAGCGCAGGGCGGCCTTCCACGGCGGATCCTGCGTCGAAGAGACCCCCCAGGACTCATCCGCGTCGAAGACGACGATGTCGCCGCGTCCGGGGTCGGCCCAGTTGTAGGCGAGTCGGTTCACGAGCACACGGTCGCCGATCTCCAGCGTCTGCTGCATCGAGCCGGACGGCACGACGTACGGCTTGGCGATGAAGGAGAGCACGAGGCCGGTGACGACCACGGCGAGCAGCAGATGGAACCAGGTGCTCGAGGTGACGCGGCGCAGTCGGCTCCGCTGCGGCGGCTGCGGCACGGCGGAGCTGTCGTCGCCTGGGGGCGCGGCATCCCCCGCGAGGGGTGTCATCCCAGGGCCGCCGCGTCGAGCGCCACGCGAACCACGCGCTCCACCTCGTCGAGCGCGGGGTCCAGCTGCGCGGCCGACGTCTCGTAGGCCTGCGTGCCCTGACGGTAGGGGTCGAGCACATCGTCGTCGGCGCTGACCGTTCCGCGGCGCTCCGCGATCGCCATGATCACGGCGCCGAGCCGGGCCCGCGGATCGTCGCCACCGGTCGCGGCGAGTCGTCGGATCTCGGCATCGGGCAGGTCCCGCGCGGCGCGGGCGAACTCCCGGACGGGGAAGATCCTGTGCAGCCGGTTGGGCACGAGCTGCGCCGCGAAGCCGCGCTGCTCCTGGGTCATCGTGAGCACCAGATCCGACTCGAGCACCATGGGCTCGCGCAGGCTCCGTGCACGGTGGGCGGCGATGTCGGCCTCATGCGCATGACGTGCGCGAGCGACGAGCCTCGCGTCCTCGGGCATCCCGGCTCCGACGAGCGCATGCGTGCCTGCGCTGTGCACATGCACGCCGAGCGGCGCAAGCCGCGCGCTCAGCAGCACTTCGGCGAGAGGGGAGCGGCAGATGTTGCCGGTGCATACCGTGAGGATCGTGGGCGCGCCCGGCGGCATCGGATCGGGGGCGACCACCGGCCGGCGGTTGCGGGAGCGCTTGGCGGGCGGGGCCGGGCGCGCGGCGGCGACGCGGGCCGCCGCTTCTTGCGCGGCCTGATGCGCCGCGGCTCGTCGGGTCATGACCTCACGCGCGGCCCTCTCGCGCTCGGCGGCCTCCCGGTCGGCTTCCTCCTGGAGGGCGGCTTCCCGCGCGGCGCGCAGTTCGCGTCGGGTGAGCGGTGGGGCAGACGTGAGGGAGCCGGTTTCGGAGCGTCGGCGGAATCGGCGTCCGTGCCCGTCCTCGGGGCGATCCCGCTCTGCGTCCATCCCTCCAGCCTAAGGTGTGTCGCCGTCCTCGCGCCTGCCGAGATGTCGCTCAGGTGGGGGCCGGCGACGCGGGGGACGGGCATGCTCAGTCGACGCGGGCCTGGTCCTCGATGTAGCGCAGCAGCACGCCCTCGCGCAGCGCCCACGGCGAGACCTCGAGCTCGTCGACCTTCATCGCGCTCATCGCCGTGTGCAGGGCGACGGCCGCGGCCACGATCTGGAAGGTGCGGTCCGGGGTGATGCCGGGCAGCTCCTGCCGGGCCGACGCGGGAAGCCGCGCGAGGCGAGGGATCCAGGAGCCGAGCGACGCCTTCGGCAGCAGCATCCGTTCGTATCCGGACCAGCCGGGCGCCGGGTAGCCCACGAGCCGCGCCAGCGACCGGATCGCCTTGGAGGAGCCGACGACGTGGTCCGGGCGGGGGAGGGCGGAGAACCGCGCGGCCACCGGGGCGAACACGTCGGCGGCGTACTCCCGCAGCCGTTCCACCGCATCCTCGCCCGGTGGGTCGTCCGGCAGGAACATCAGCGTCGACCGGCCGGCGCCGAGCGGCACCGAGGCGGCCAGGTCGGGCAGCTCCTCGGAGCCGGCCGCCATCTCGAACGAACCGCCGCCGATATCGAACAGCAGGATCTGACCGGCCGCCCAGCCGAACCAGCGGCGCACGGCGAGGAACGTCAGCCGGGCCTCGGTCGCGCCGTCGAGCACCTGCAGCGGCTGGCCGAGCACCGCCTCGACGCGGGCGATCACCTCGGGGCCGTTCGCGGCCTCGCGCACCGCGCTCGTGGCGGTGGCGAGCAGCGCGTCGACCCTCTCCTGCTCGGCGATCGCGCGTGCCCGCGCGACCGCATCCACGAGCGCCTGCACGCCCTCCTCGTCGATCGCACCGGCGGGGGTGAGGAAGCGCATCAGGCGCAGGACGGTGCGGTCGCTCGTGGTCGCGAGCGGCCTGCCGCCCGGATGCACGTCGGCAGCGAGCAGGTGGACGGTGTTGGATCCGATGTCGAGGACTCCGAGACGCACGGGGGAAGAATACTCGGTGCGCCGCACGGGTCGGGAGGGGAAACCCGCGCCGTTACGATGGAGCCCGTGAGCTCCGACCCCCTCGCGCCGCAGACGCTGCCGTCGCTGTCGCCCTACCGTCGTATCGGCCGGGCGGACTGGGCGCGCCTCGCCGCCGACCTCGACCAGCCGCTCAGCGAGACCGAGGTCGTCGAGATCCGCGGCATCGGCGACCGCCTCGACCCCACCGAGGTGAAGGAGGTCTACCTTCCGCTGAGCCGCCTGCTCAGCCTGTACGCGACCTCGACCAAGCGCCTCGGGGAGGCGACGAGCCAGTTCCTCGGCGAGGCCGACGACACGACTCCGTTCGTCGTCGGCGTGGCCGGATCCGTCGCCGTCGGCAAGTCGACGATCGCCCGCCTGCTGCGCGAGCTGATGAGCCGGTGGCCGGGCACCCCCCGGGTGGAGCTGGTCACGACCGACGGCTTCCTCTACCCGAACGCCGAGCTCGAGCGCCGCGGGATCATGGATCGCAAGGGCTTCCCGGAGTCCTACGACCGGCGGGCGCTGATCGAGTTCCTCACGGAGGTGAAGAGCGGCGCCGACGAGGTGCGCGCGCCGTTCTACTCGCACATCCGCTACGACATCGTGCCCGACGCGCACATCGTGGTGCGTCGCCCCGACGTGGTGATCGTCGAGGGGCTGAACGTGCTGCAGCCCCCGCCCGCCCCGAACGACGTCGCGGTGAGCGACCTCTTCGACTTCTCGATCTACGTCGACGCCGAACTCGACCACATCGCGGAGTGGTACGTCGACCGGTTCCTCGCCCTCCGGCAGGGCGCGTTCACGAACCCGTCGTCGTACTTCAACGTGTTCGCGCACCTCACCGACGAGGAGGCGGTCACCACGGCGATGGGGTACTGGAACGAGATCAACCTGCCCAACCTCATCGAGAACGTGATGCCCACGAAGCACCGCGCCACGCTCGTGCTGAACAAGGGCGCGTCGCACGCGGTGGAGTCGGTGCTGCTGCGCAAGCTCTGAGGCGCCTGCGCGCATCCGGCCTCTGCGCGCCTGCGCGCCTGGGCGCCTGCGCGCCTGTGCGCCTGTGCGCCTGTGCACCTGGGGCGTCCGCGGCGCCTCGACGCCCGCGCGCCTGGGATACTGGCGGGATGGGGACTGCTCTGTACGTTTTTCTGCTGCCCGCCGTGGCGCTGTCATCGACGCTCATCCTGATCGGCGTGCTCACGGTCAGCGGCATCGCCAAGCTCCGCGCTCCCGACGACGCCGCCGGCTGGGAGGCTCTCGGCATCCCCGCCGCGCTCCGCAAGGACTGGCTGATCCGGCTGCACCCCATCGCCGAACTCGCGCTCGCGGCGGCCCTGCTGCTGCTCGGCGGCGTGCTCGGGACCGCGGCTGCCGTCGTCGCCGTGCTGCTGTTCGCCGCCTACCTGGTGATGGTGTGGCGCGCGCGTCGGCAGACGCCGGACGCCTCGTGCGCGTGCTTCGGCGAGCGTCGCCCGATCACCGGCCGCACCCTGCTGCGCAACGGCTGGCTGACGCTGCTCGCGGTGGTCTCGGCGCTGACGATCGGCGCACTCCCGCTGTTCGGCGGGGCGGCGGTGCTCGCGGTGGCCTTCTGGCCGTGGACCCTGGCCCTCGCCGCCGTCGCCGTCACCTTCGTGCTGGTGCAGGAGCAGGCCTCGCCCGAGGCCACGGCTCCCGCGGCGGCGCCCCTGTCGGCCGGTGTGCCGACGGTGGGCGGATCCGACGACGGCGGGGAGGACGACCTCGCGGACTACATCCGCACGCGCACCCCGGCGGTTCCGCTGCAGCTCGGCGACGGCACGACGACGGACCTGCGCGCGCTGACGCGGCGCGCCCCGATGCTGGTGCTCGCGGTCTCGGAGACGTGCGGATCCTGCACCCCGGTGATCGAGAGCATCGACGCCTATCGGGAATTGCTGCCAGAGGTGTCCGTGCACTTCCTGCTGCAGAGCACGCCGGAGAACAGCACGCTGGCCGCCGCCGAGGAGCCGCAGTCGCTGCACGATCCGGAGCAGTACCTGGGCGGATCGCTCAGCGACCGGTGGTTCACGCCGACCGCGGTGCTCTTCGGGATGGACGGGATGCTCGCGGGTGGACCCGTGACCGGGTCCGCCGATATCGCGGACTTCGTCGATGACATCTACGAGAGCCTGCACGGGGAGCGGCCGCCCGCACGCTGACACCGGGCGGATCCACCTGCCCGGACGATTTCGTACGGAATCCGCGCAAAATGATCCCCGTACTCTGGAAGTCATGTGTGGAATCGTCGGATACGTGGGGCAGCGCCCCAGCCAGGACATCCTGATCGCGGGCCTCGCCCGCCTGGAGTACCGCGGCTACGACTCGGCCGGGATCGCTGTCATCGATGAGTCCGGCTCTCTCGGGATGCGCAAGAAGGCCGGCAAGCTGCAGGTGCTGCGCGACTCGCTCGCCGACACGGCCCTTCCCGACGGCACGACCGGCATCGGGCACACGCGCTGGGCCACGCACGGCGGTCCCACGGATGCGAACGCGCACCCGCACCTGGCCGACGACGACCGGCTCGCGCTCATCCACAACGGCATCATCGAGAACTTCGCCACCCTGCGCGCCGAGCTCGAGGCCGAGGGCGTGACCTTCCGCAGCGAGACCGACACCGAGGTCGCCGCCGCCCTGGTCGGCCGCGAGTACCGCCGCACCGGCGACCTGCGCGAGGCGTTCCGCGTCGTGGTGAACCGCCTCGAGGGCGCGTTCACGCTGCTCGCCGTGCACCAGGACGAACCGGGGCTCGTCGTCGCCGCCCGCCGCAACTCGCCGCTCGTGATCGGTCTCGGGGAGGGGGAGAACTTCCTCGGATCCGACGTCGCCGCCTTCGTGGAGCACACCCGTCGTGCGCTCGCGATCGGCCAGGACGAGATCGTCGCGATCACCCCGTCCTCGGTGACCGTGACGGACTTCGCCGGCAACCCGGTCACCCCCGAGTCGTTCGAGGTCTCCTGGGACGCCGCCTCCGCCGACAAGGGCGGCTGGCCGAGCTTCATGGCCAAGGAGGTCGCCGAGGAGCCCGAGGCCGTGGCCAACACGATCCGCGGCCGCGTGCAGAACGGCGCCGTCGTGATCCCCGAGCTGGAGGGATCCGACGAGCTCTTCCGCGGCATCGACCGCATCATCATCACCGCGTGCGGCACCGCGTCGTACGCCGGCATGGTCGGCAAGTACGCCCTGGAGCAGTGGGCGCGCGTGCCCGTCGACGTCGAGCTCGCGCACGAGTTCCGCTACCGCGATCCGGTGATCGGCGAGAACACCCTAGTCGTCTCGATCAGCCAGTCCGGCGAGACCATGGACACGCTGATGGCGGTCAAGTACGCCCGCGAACGCGGTGCGCGCACGCTCTCCGTCTGCAACACCCAGGGTGCCACCATCCCGCGCGAGTCGGACGCGATCGTCTACACGCACGCCGGCCCCGAGGTCGCGGTCGCCTCGACCAAGGCGTTCGTCGCGCAGATCACGGCGCTGCTGCTGCTCGGCCTGCACGCGGGCCGGGTGCGCGGCACGCTCTCCGCCGCCGATGCGGCAGCGGCCGTCGCCGAGCTCGACGCGCTCCCCGCGAAGATGGCGAAGGTGCTCGCCGACGAGCAGGCGCACGTCACGCAGCTCGCCGGCTGGATGGCCGACACCCGCTCTGTGCTGTTCCTCGGCCGCCACGTGGGCTACCCGATCGCGCTCGAGGGTGCGCTCAAGCTCAAGGAGATCTCGTACATCCACGCCGAGGGCTTCGCCGCCGGCGAGCTCAAGCACGGACCGATCGCCCTCATCGAGCCCGGTCAGCCGGTGTTCGTGCTCGTGCCGTCGCCGCGGCACTCGGCGCTGCTGCACGCCAAGGTGGTCTCCAACATCCAGGAGATCCGCGCCCGCGGCGCCCGTGTGATCGTGATCGCGGAGGAGGGCGACGCCGCCGTGCTGCCCTTCGCCGACGAGGTGATCCGCATCCCGCTCGCGGAGGCGCTGTTCGAGCCGATCCTGGCGGTCGTGCCGCTGCAGATCTTCGCCATGGCGCTCGCCACGGCCAAGGGCCTGGACGTGGACCAGCCCCGCAACCTGGCCAAGTCCGTCACCGTGGAGTGAACCGGGCGGGCGGGCGCGGCGGGCGCGGCTTTGCCCCGGCACGCGTCCCGTTCTGCCCTGGCACGCGTCCCGTTCTCAGGACGAATCGGGCTTGAGGCGCCCTTCGGAGCACAAGTTCCGGGCTTCGCGAGAATTCATCCTGAGAACGGTCCGGAGCGCTCCGACGTGGCGCGGGTCGGTCCGCCTCGGCGGGGTGGACCGGCGGCCGGCGGGGCGGACCGGCGTCGGAACGAGGGCCCGCGGATCCCGCCCGGTAGGCTGAACCGGTGATCATCGGCACAGGCATCGACCTCGTGGACATCCCGCGGTTCGAGCGGACGGTCACCCGCACGCCCCGGCTCATGCAGCGGCTGTTCGCACCGTCGGAACAGGCGCTGCGGCTGCCATCGCTCGCCGCGCGATACGCCGCGAAGGAAGCGCTCATCAAGGCGCTGGGCGGATCCGACGGAGTGCACTGGACCGAGATCGAGATCGCGTCGGAGCCGTCCGGGAAACCGTACTTCGTGCTGAGCGGCAGCACCGCGCAGGCCGTCGCCGAGCGCGGCATCACCACCCTGCACCTCTCCCTCACCCACGATGCCGGCCTCGCCGCCGCGCACGTCATCGCGGAGAGCCGCGCATGACCGCGCTGTTCCGCGAGGCGGTGATCGACCTCGATGCGATCAGCGACAACACCCGGCACCTGCGCCGGCGCACCGGGGTCGAGATCATCGGCGTCGTCAAGGCGAACGCGTACGGGCACGGTGCGGCGGCGGCCGCGGTCGCCGCGCTCGCCGGTGGAGCGACCCGGCTCGGCGTCGCGACCATCGAGGAGGGGCTGCAGCTGCGCCGTGACGGTGTGAACGCGCCGATCCTCGCCTGGCTGCACGGACCGGGCCGCCGCTTCGACGACGCGGCCGAGGCGGGCATCGACGTGGGCGTCTCCTCGTTCGAGCAGCTGATCGCCGCCGCCGAGGCCGGACGCGGATCGGATCCGATGCGCGTGCACCTCAAGTTCGAGACGGGGCTGAGCCGCAACGGCATCGCGCCCGCCGACCGCGCCCGGCTGCTGGCCGAGGCGGCGCGCCTGGAGCGCATCGGGCGGATCCGCGTCGTCGGACTGTTCAGCCATCTCTCCAACACCTCGGCCGAGGACGACCGCGCGGCGCTCGCCGTGTTCGAGACCGCCTGCGCGGAGGCCGAGGCGAGCGGGATCCATCCCGAGCTGCGCCATCTCGCCGCGACCGCTGCGGCCATCGACCTGCCCGAGACCCGGTTCGACGCGGTGCGCATCGGCATCGGGCTGTACGGCGTCAGCCCGTTCGACGACCGCAGCTCCAGCGATCTCGGCCTGCGCCCCGCCATGACGCTGCGCGCAGCCGTCGCCGCCGTGCGCCGGGTGCCCGCCGGGACCGGGGTCTCGTACGGCTACACGCACCGCACCGAGGCGGACAGCACGCTCGCGCTGATCCCGCTGGGGTACGCGGACGGCATCCCGCGACAGGCGTCCGGACGCGGCCCGGTGCAGATCGGCGGGCGCCGCTACCGGGTGGCCGGGCGCATCGCGATGGACCAGTTCGTGGTGGACGTCGGCGATGACCCGGTCGCCGTGGGCGATGAGGCCGTGCTGTTCGGCGACCCCACGCTCGGAGTTCCGGCGGCGCGGGACTGGGCCGACGCCGCCGACACCATCGACTACGAGATCGTGACGCGGATCGGGCCCCGGGTGCCGCGCCGGAGCGTGTCGTGACCGCGCTCGAGGAGCTGGTCGGGCGGCATGAGATCCGCACCTCCGACGACATGGAGGTGCTCGGGCGCCGGATCGGATCCGACCTCGTCGCGGGCGATGTGCTGGTGCTCACGGGTCCGCTCGGGGCCGGCAAGACGACGTTCACGCGCGGGCTGGCGGAGGGCCTCGGCGTGCGCGGACCCGTGCAGAGCCCGACGTTCGTGATCGCGCGCACCCATCCGTCGCTGGTCGGCGGCGCACCCCTGGTGCACATGGACGCGTACCGCCTCGGATCCGCGGCGGAGCTGGACGACCTCGACGTGGACGTGCCCGGATCCGTCGTGGTCGTGGAGTGGGGCCGCGGCATGGCTGAGGAGCTCGCCGACACCTGGTGGGACATCGAGCTGGAGCGCCCCGTCGGTGCGGGGGGCGTCGACGTCGCCGATGAGGACCTCGACGCCGACGCACCCAGGATCGTGACGATCGCCCGCGCCGCGCGCCGCTGAGGGTGCATCGGCGGTCGGTGCCGGTTTGGGCCCGGCCGCTCCGCCCGGCCCGCGCCGGAAAACGGAGGAGCACCGCGGCGTGTTGCGGCGACACCCCGTTGTACCGGGCGCGGCGCGCCGTGACCGCCTCGGTTTTCCGGCGCGGGTCGGGAGTGGGCCGGCGCCCACGGGAGGCCGGCGGCGCGCCCGTGCGGCGGACCGGCGGCGGGCCCGTGCGGCGGGCCCGTGCGGAGGGGCCGCGCGGTGGGGCGGGCACGGTCATCGGCGGGGGCGGAGCCGCGGCGACTACCCTGGAGAGGTGATTCTCGGCGTGGACACCTCACTCGGCTCGGCCGTCGGCCTGATCGGCCGGGACGGCCGCACCCTGGCCGAGGCCTCGCAGGCCGGGCACCTCGGGCACGCCGAGGCGATCGGATCGCTGCTGGAGCAGGTGCTCGCAGCGGTGCCCCCGGCCGGCTCCGGAGGCTCGGCCACCGCACCGGGCGCCGAGGCGCTCACGCACGTCGCCGCGGGGATGGGACCCGGTCCGTTCACGGGGCTGCGGATCGGGATCGCCGCCGCGCGCGCGTTCGCGCTCGGCCGCGGCGTCCCGCTCGTCGCGGTGCCCAGCCACCTCGCGGCCGCGCTGGCCGTCTTCGAGGCGGAAGCCCC
>JAFDWP010000256.1 GCA_018268435.1 Actinomycetota bacterium | reverse complement strand
GCTCCATCTCCGCATAAGACGCACCGAAATCAGCCACGCCACACCTCCGAAAAATCGATTGAACCGGACCCACCCGGCCCGACACCACAACCCTACGAAACCCTCCGCCGACCCGTCGATGGGGAGCACTCCCCATCGACGGGTCGGATCACTCCGGATCGACCGGATCCCCCTCGGCCACGTCCAGCAGCGCGAGATCCTCCCTGCCGACCAGGCGCGAGGCGATCACGTGCTCGACGAGGCGCGCCCGGCGGTTCGTCGCCGAACCGCCGATGCCGCCGCGCATGCCGGGCACCCCGATGCGGTCGAACTTGTCGCACACGTTGTCGAGCTTGCGGTTGAACCGGGTCACCGTCCAGCCCAGGCGACCGGCCGCGTCGGCGCTCGACGGGATCGCGCTCATGCCGGTGCCGTCGCGGCGCAGCAGCGGTTCCGCGAGCGCGACGAGCAGCTGCTTCTGGCTGAGCGTGAGCGGCACCTCCCCGATCGTCGAATCGCCGTCCGTCGCGCGCTCGCGCCGGGTCTCACGGAACGTCGGCTCGGAGGCGTGGATGGTGAACTCGTACGTGGTCGGCCCGGCCGAGAACACGACGGTCGTGGTCGCGAACACGAGCGGGAGGCGCGCGCCGGGTGCGAGCCACGCCTGCACGCCGCCGGAGGCATCGGTCACCGTCGCCTGCAGGCGTGCGCCGATGTTCGCCAGCCACCACAGGCCGCCCGACTCCGCGATCTCGAGGAAGTGCCGGTGCAGGAACAGGTTCTCGTCGATGGCGAGGTCGCCCTCGCGCCCCACCACGAACCGTCCGCCGGGCTCGATCGGGAAGTACTCCCCCGCGAACTCCACCGTCACCCGCGCACGGGACGGATCCTGCGTGACCTCGGGATCCAGGGTCATGGCGTGCATCCTCTCACCGTCGACGAACCGGATCCGTTCTCCCGCCGCAGCACGACGTCGATGCAGGTCTGGCCGCCGGGCTGGGCAGGGATGGTGATCTCCGGTGCGTCGACCTTCGTCATGTCGCCGTCTCCCGCGAGCGTGATCACCGTGACGAGATAGGAGTCCCCGTCCTTCGGGCTGGGGTTGGTCCAGGTGAACCGCACGCCGCCGGCTCCGTCGGGCGTGCCGACGACGTCCTTCGGCGCCGCCGCCATGTCGCCGAGCGGATCCTGCGGTTCGACCACGGTGCTCGGGCTCGCCTTCGGCTCCGCCCGGTTCGCGTTGAGCATATTCACCGTCAGGACCGAGCCGCCGATGAGCACGAGCACGGCCGCCGCGGCGACCAGGCCCCAGACGAGGCCGCGGCGCGAGCCGCGGACAGCGGGCTCGGCCTCCGGCTCCGCGGCGGGCGCGGCGACGAGCTCGGGTCCCGCCGGTGCCGCACGGCCGGGGGCCACCGGGCTGACCGTGCGCGGTGCGCGCAGCAGGGTTGGGGCGTCGTCGCCCTGCTCCGGTTCCGGCGGGGCGCCGAAACCCGGCACCCCGGGGATCACGGCGGCGGCCTCCGGCGTCTGCTCCGGCACCCGGATCACCGTCTGGTCGATCGCGGTCGTGTCGGCCGAGGGGACGGTCGGCGCGTCGAACCGCGGCCCGGGGGCCGACGGTGCCGACGGCGGCAGCACGGGGCTCGTGGTCGCCGAGGGCCGGGTCGCGGTGTGACCGGGGTCGATGCTGACGACCTCGCGCACCCGGGTGAGGCCGTCATCGTCATCGTCGTGGTCGGGCTCGGGCTGATGGTCGTCGACGATGTCGATCGGGGTGACCGAGTGCGAGAGCTCGATCTGCACCTTCTGCAGCGCCCGCGCGAACGCGACGGCGCTGCCGAAGCGGTCCTCCGGGTTCTTCGCCATGCCCCGCTCGAGCGCCCGCATGAGACTCTCCGGCACGTCGGCGCGGCCGACCGGCGGCAGCGGCTCGCCCTCGATCCTTGCGATCAGGTCGGCGCCGCTGTTGCGCTGGCCCGGCTTCTCGAACGGGCTGCGCCCGGTGAGCAGCGTGTAGAGCGTGGCCGCGAGCGCGTACACGTCGGAGCGCACCCCGCCCTGCGGCGGATCGCCGAACGACTCCGGCGGCGACCAGGGGATCGACATCCCCGCGGCCTCGCTCACGGCGCCCGTGGTCGACGCGATGCCGAAGTCGGTCAGCGCCGGCCGGTTGTACGCGGTGACCAGGATGTTGGCCGGCTTGATGTCGCGGTGCAGCACCCCGGCGCGGTGCGCGGTCTCCACGGCGCCGGCGACCTGCACGCCGACGCGGAGCGCCTCGGCCACGCTGAACGGCTCCTTGCGGGCGCGCTGCTGCAGATTGGGGCGCGGGCAGTACTCCATGACCAGGTACGGGCGCCCGTCGGCGGCGACCCCGGTCTGATAGATCGTGACGATGGCCGGATGCGTGGAGAGCATCGCCATGACGTTGGCCTCGTCGGCGAACTCCTGCGCGGCGCCCGATGCGAGGCGGTCGGCGAGCAGGACCTTGACCGCCACCCGTCGGCGCGGCTGCTGCTGCTCGTAGAGGAAGACGTCGGCGAAGCCTCCCGTGCCGAGCGGCTCGATGTAGTCGAAGCCCTCCAGAAGCGGCGGCGGGGACGGCGGACGACTCATGGCAGCTCCTCGAACACCGCGGTGACGCCGTCGCCGAGATCGATCGTGTCCCCGCTGACCACGATGGTCTGCTCGCCGGGGTGCAGCCGCACCGGGTCGGCCCCGGGGCGCAGCAGCGTGGATCCGTTGGTCGTGTGCAGGTCGAGCACGACGACCGCGTCGGCCTCGGGACGGATCTCGAGGTGGCTGCGCGAGATGTCCTGCTGGGGACTGTCGACCGCCACGAGGTGCGGCAGCGTCGCGCCGCTGGAGCGCGTGGCCCGCGGACGACGGCCGATCACGACGGTGCGGTCGAGGGCGACGACCTGGCCGGTGGACAGCCGCACGCGCGGACCGGAGCCGGGATCCGGCACGATCGCGCGCGACGGCTCGAGGGTGATCCCCGGCACGATGGACACGGGCGCCGTCGGGGCGGGCTCGGCGGGCGCGGCGTCCGGGACCGCTCCGCCGCGCAGGGCCCGCGCCTGGGCGAGGGAGATCGTCGCGCCGTCGTGGTCGCCGTCGTCGTCCGCGGCGCCCGGGGGTTCCTTGGCCAGCGCCGCGGCGGTCGGCGCGGGACCGAAGTCGAG